>NZ_JAGJEF010000029.1:0-55650 GCF_018100875.1 Pseudoalteromonas sp. MMG012 | reverse complement strand
CAGGCGTAACGACAGACACGTTACGTTATTACGAAACGCATGGTTTGTTAACGCCTTCTTCTCGAAACGACGCTGGGTATCGTTTGTACGATGAGACCCACCTAAAGCAAATGCACTTTATCCTACGCGCTAAAGAAGTCGGATTTAGTTTGCGAGAAATTCAGGAGCTGCTGCAAATAAAAATTGAAAAACAGCAGCGCCGTTGTGAAGAAGTAAAAGCGATTACACTACAAAAACGTGACTTGGTACGACAAAAAATTTCAGACTTACAACGCTTTGAGCAGTCGCTCACAATACTGGCAAATCGTTGCTGTGGTGGTAAAGAGAGTGCGGACTATTGTTCTATATTGACAGCATTGGAGGATATAGATGTTACTTATAAATAACTTTTGGACATTATTTCTTGTATCAGCGCCCTGGCTGATGCTTGGTTTATTACTTGCTGGAATATTAAATGTGTTTATTCCGACTGATTTTCTACAGCGTCATTTAGGTAAGGAAGGATTTTGGACAACTTTGAAGGCAGCCCTCATTGGTGCCCCCATGCCGCTCTGTTCGTGTGGTGTAATACCCGCAGCGATTGGTCTTAGGCGCGCTGGTGCATCAAAAAGTGCAACGACCGCATTTTTGGTATCAACACCGGAAACTGGGGTTGATTCAGTATCTATTTCGTATGTTTTATTAGGGCCATTTATGGCTATTATTAGGCCTGTTGCAGCTGTGTTCAGTGCGGTTGTTGCAGGCGTACTTGTTGGAAGAGATAAGTCAGATATTGCACCTCCTGTGCATGAGCCATCTAACTCATCACACTGTCATGACACACAACAACATGTGCATGATAGTTGTTGTGCGCCTAAACAGGCACAGACCGAAAAGAAAAGTACCTGTTGTGCTTCATCAAAACCAGAAAAAATGCAATTTTTAGGTAAAGTGTGGCAGGCAATTAAATTCAGTTGTAATAAGCTGTTATCAGATACAATGTTGTGGCTGATTATAGGGCTGTTTTTTGCTGCACTTGTGCAGACCTTTGTACCTGCATCATTTTTAAGCCAATGGGGGAGCGGCTTGATGGCAATGGTGGCTGTGATTCTAGTGAGTATTCCTATGTATATTTGTGCTACCGCCTCAACGCCGATTGCTGCGGGTTTGTTGATGGCGGGCGTTTCTCCAGGAGCTGTGCTGGTCTTTATGTTAGCTGGACCCGCGACGAATATTGCGACATTAGGGGTCGTTGGCAAAGAGCTAGGTCGACGAGCGGTAATTGCTTATTTAATCGGTGTGATAGGGGTTGCTGTCTTATTTGGTTATTTAACAGATTACTTAGTTATGGCGTATGACTTTAATGTGAAGACGACGGTGGCAATGCAGCACGATATATTACCGACTTGGATATCAACTCTCAGTGGCGTATTATTGTGTTTATTGATGTTACGATTAGTGCTGCTTGATATTAGCAAAAAGCTTAAAGCATCAATCGCTTAATGTTAGTAGCAGGGTGGTCAGACTTGTTAATCTTAGCTTAACAGTCAATAGCGCGATAAAATAGTCCCGTTATTTCGTTTAATTTTTAATAAAAAGAGCAGTTTAGTGGATAAATACGCAGATATAAGACCGTACAATGATGAAGAAGTTGCGTCGGCCTTAGGTCGATTAGTAGCTGACAATAGCTTCATTGATGTGATTGTAAAATACACTTTGCCAGAGTGGCTGAGTAAATGGTCTATGTTATGCCGTCCATTTGTACGTTATAAGTTAGGTCGAAAATGGGGTCGTTTTAATTCTGTTAAGCAGGTGCAAGACGAAGTCGCACGTTATCTTGATATGTTAGTAAGAAAAACGACGAGTAAAGTGACCTACTCAGGCTTGGAGACACTTGATAAAGAATCGGCCTATTTGTTTATTTCAAATCACAGAGACATCGTGTTGGACCCAGCTTTAATGAACTGGGGTTTGCACAGCCATAACATGAATACCGTACGTATAGCGATAGGTGATAACTTATTGCAAGTGCCTTATATTACTGAGCTAATGCGACTCAATAAGAGCTTTATAGTTAAGCGTTCGGCAAAAGCGCCAAAAGAGATGCTAAGAGCACTAACACATTTATCAAGCTATATTTTTGATTCATTGAGCTCAGGTCAATCAATTTGGATTGCCCAAAAAGAGGGGCGGGCAAAAGACGGGGTCGATCAAACCGATCCAGCTTTGCTGAAAATGCTACAATTATATGGTCGAAAACAAAAGCTTTCGTTTGATGAGTACGTTAAGCAGCTCAAGATAGTGCCTGTTTCGATTTCATATCAATATGAGCCATGTGCTGTTGCTAAAGCTAAAGAACTTGTACATAAACAGCTTCATGGTAGCTATGTTAAAGCGGATGGTGAAGACATAAAAAGTATTTTAGAAGGGATCCGTTCTGATAAAGGCCATGTACATATTTCTTTTGGTCATCCAATTGAGGATGAGTGTGATTCGCCAGAGATGTTAGCGGAAACCATTGATAAACAAATTATTGGGCAGTATTACTTACATCCAAGTAATTATATTGCGGCAGGAGATAAACAACAGGTATCGCCTAAGGAGCAGCAAGATTTCATGGGACGTTTAGAATCAGTGCCTGAAGAGCTTAAGCAACAGGTATTAGCTATGTATGCAGAGCCGCTCAAACGCAAAGCGTTATAGGTAAACGAGTTGAAGTATAAACGCCACTATTTAGTGGCGTTTTTTGTTTTGATTGGCTTGCGATAATTCACGAAGATGATTTGTTATTCAAAATAGGTTTATACTGATCAGAGACGATAAATCTTTTGCATACGTATCGTTATACTTTCAAATAAGTAATGTAGCTATGTGTGCACTGAATTGACTAGATGAACTGTGAGCCAATGTGGAACAAATTGAAATATTTGAGATCCCCAATCCCTGTAAAGGCATATGTGAAGTAAACACTCGGGGTTATTGCAAAGGGTGTTACCGCAGCAGGGAGGAGCGTTTTGCATGGGGGCAATTGACAGAGCAACAAAAAAAGCATGTTATTACTTTATGCCAGCAGCGTTATAAACGTTATTTGGCAAAGCAGACCGCAAATACTTCTCCAAAAAGTGGAGCCGACGACCAGCAGCAGTTGGACTTTTAAATACCATATTTATTTTTTAACATGGATACCGTGCCTTTTTTATCTAAGTCAATTAATGATGTCATAATACGTGGTACTAGATGAGCGTGCTTTTCATGTAAATAGTGGTACAGGTTAATTTTATCTAGTGTTGTGCTAAATATCCCGAGCTCCTGGAGTTTTTCTTTGTATTCTTTGATATGAAATTCGATTACCAATGCAGCGCTGACTTTTTTTTGGGTTAGTAAATTGAGCTGTGTAGAGTTACTTTTTACTTGAATCAATTCACCTAAGTAATTTTGCTTGCCTAAATACGCTTTTGGCGCCAAATGTGATGCTTGTATTACAATCGATTGGGCGTCTAGTATTGAGCACGTTTGACAATGACTCAAGAATTGAAGGTTAAAAGAAAGTAACGGGAAGTCCACTTTTATGAGTGATGGATACTGCTGTGACGCGCCATCGACCCGACCAAGTTGCCCATCTAAGACACCTGCATTTGCGGCGACCAATGCACTTTGATAGTTAAAGTCGATAATTTTTATATCATAACCGATATTTTTATACACAAGCCGTGTTAGCTCAATAACATACCTAGATTGTGGTGTGTCGGCAGGACGATTAAATATCAATGTATTATTACTGTATGCAAACGAGCTAAAGAGTAAAAAACATAGCGTATATATAACAGGCATGATTATGGGAGATCCTATGTTTGTTTTATTAATTATTAAGTTCTCAGTAAGGTGCTCAAGTCAGTCTAGCAAATTAATAATTTATGTTACACTAGGCAAACGTTTACAATCACAATAATGTACCTATGAGTTTTAATCTGTGCAAACTACCTCGACATGAAAAGTATCAAATTCAATTAGACTATGAATCGTCATTTTGGGCATACCAAATTAAACGAGGAAAGCGTTCTCGAGAGATGGTATATGATACAATTAACAGTCGTCCCGTATCTGAACAGGCAGTTTTAAAGCAGCGGTTTGAGTATTATCTTAGTATTATGCTTGCAGGTTAGAAGATGTATGTTGTTAAACAACTCACGCCAATGTCTGTTCCGCTGATAAATAAGTTTTACCAACAATTCTCTGTACGAGGACGGGCGACTAAGCAAGATCAATGCTGGGTTGTTAAATCAACGGAGATAATTGCTGGCTGTCTAATACAAAGTAAAGACGATGCATTACTCTTATCAACGGTATTTGTTCACCCTGAATATCGTTCTCAGGGCTTTGCAAAGAGCTTGCTCACAAGCGTATTACAATCTCAAAATGAAGTCTTGTATACATTTTCATATAGAAAGCTAGATGGCTTTTATCGCCAGTTGGGGTTTGAATATAGTCCTAACTTACCACATCACTTATCCGTAAGTTTCTCTAATTATATTAGACAAAAACGTGATATTGTGGCGATGTGTATTTATAAATAATCAATCGTTAACACCTATGAGATATTTGATATTTATCCTAATTACATTAATATCCTCGAGCCTTTTCCCTTTCAATATATTGGCATCTGAAGTCACGCGATTATCACCTTCAGAAGGCTTATCTCAAAGTTATGTTAATACTTTAGTTATTGATAATAAGGGATATTTGTGGCTATCTACCGAGGGTGGTCTAAACCGTTATGACGGTTATCAAGTCTTACGGGTTAAAGGGCCTCAAGGAGAGCTTGAGGAGGTGATGATTGATCGTATTTATCAAGATCCATTAAATAGGATTTGGATAGCCTCTCGTAGATTAGGCCTTTACAGCTATGATTCCGAGCATGATAAATATCAAAAATATTTGGAAGTCGCACAGTCGCAAGAAGAGATGCTTGAGCAGTCGGTGAATCAAATGCTGTCCAAAAGTGACACGCAATTATGGTTAGGGCGCGGAGATAACGTTGCATTGCTCGACATTTCTACCGGTAAAGTGTCTATTGAGGTTCATTTGCCAATAGATAAGCAATCTGGGCACGTTAGAAAACTGTTACGCAAGAATGAATATTTGTTTATTGCAACCTCAGAAGGCGCGTTCGTTTATCATTTAGACTCAAAAATACTGAAAAGAATAACCCATGTTGATACACCAGAGCACAATTTACAATTACATACTAAATCATTTGCGCTGCAAGGGGAGGATACTTTATTAATTGGCGCTGTAAATGGCCTATATCAAGTTGATATTAGTCAATTGGGTGATCTTACAGATGAAAATTATCAATGGGAAAATCAGCATTTAATCAAAGAGTTAAATATTTGGAAAATTGTGGTTAAACCAAATTCATTATTGCTAGGCACTGATAAAGGTTTGATGCACTTTAATACCATAGATGGTGTATTGACAAGAGATGAGCGGATCTCAAAAAGCCGTTATACGTTGACCGATAATAGTATCATTGATTTTCTTGAAGACAAGTACGGAGCATTGTGGGTTGCAACTAAGCGAGATGGTGCTTTTTACATTCCCAAGCGAAAAACACATTTTCATAATGTAAACAATGGTTCAGTAAAAGGTACTGGATTTTCTCATTCAACGGTGTGGTCTTTGTTAGAATACAAAGGAGTAATATGGGCGAGCACCAATGACGGATTAACCAGTTATGATTTAAGCACAAATGAAACCAAAACTTATTTAAAAGGGTATATGGGGGAGGCTGTGATGCCTGAATTTTCCATATCAAGGTCTTATTTATATAAAGATAAAATTTGGCTAGAATCGAGCCGAGGTTTATTTGTATTCGATCCGAATACGTATGAAGTCAGTCGTCCTCAAGTGCAAAACGCAGCTCATCAAAAAGTGATTGAAGACTATTTATATGGTATGTTACTAATGCCTAACGGGAGGTTGTATTTTATTCATCCCAGTGAAGGTTTTTATTATTATGATATTGATAATAAAGAACTTAAACAACTTGAAGGTGACATTGCAGCGCGCAATCCATTTTTATCCTATGCGTTTCTAGCCCCTTTACCAGATGAACCGTCATATCCGCTCTATTACTCCGGTGGGGTATTATATCGCTTGAATCCAGTGACATCTGAGTTAACAGAAATATACGCAGTGCCAGATGCTAACGAAAACCTACCAGTGTCATTACTCACTTACACCGTCGATAAAAATAACGTGCTTTGGTTGGCTTTTTCTAATTTTGGTCTGGTGGGTTTATCGCTTGATGGGTTTGAAGTGATCCATACAATTGATCTAAAAAAGCTTAATCTTGGTACTCCTATGTACGGTATGCACCAAGACAGAGCGGATATGATTTGGATGTCTTCTCATAAAGGGATTTGGCGGTTAGACCCAGATAATTTGCATTTGCAGCAGTTTACGACGAAGGATGGCCTTTTTACTAATGAGTTCAATGGCGGATCATCAATCAAGTTATCAGATGGTCGAGTTGTATATGGCTCATTGAAGGGCTTTACTATTTTTAGTCCAAGAGAAAACCGCCCTAAGCAACCTTTATTATCACGCATAAATATTACCTCAGTAGAGCTCATGTCACGAAAGTTGCATTCATATGGCTTGAAAACGTTTGGGGATATAGTGTTAAACCATGATGATATTGGTTTGGAGGTGACTTTTTCAGCCATGGTCTTTAATTATCAACAAAGTATTGTGTATGAATATCAAATATCAGGGAGTCAGAAAATCTTAACTCGAGGTAATAATCGAGTGACGTTCCCTAAACTTAATCCGGGTAATTACCAGCTGAAAGTGTGGGCCAAAGACCCTTTAACAGGTGATTATACTCAACCCGCGAAATTGAATATTCGTGTGAGGTATCCGATGTGGCGTTCTCCTATTGCTTTAGCCATATACTTGATGCTTGTTTTGTTTATTTTTGGCCTTTGGCTTTATCGAAAAAGCCGAATTGAACAAATGATTATTGCTGCCCATAAAGAAACTCAAAACAGTGAGGCACGTTTAAAACTTGCGCTAGAAAGTAGCGGCTCTGGCGTTTGGGATTGGCACCTGCACAGCCAACTAATTTACCAACCGAGGCTGTTTTCTGAATTGGAATACGCACAGAATAATATTTGTTTGGATGATTATTTACAACTTATCCATCCCAACGATAGAGCTATTTTTAGATTAGAGTGGCTTGAATTTGTTTCCACAAATAAAGGTGTATTTGATTGTACTTATCGTTTAAAGCATGCGAAGGGACATTGGCGCTGGTATAAAGATTTTGGCAAAGTAATGGCGTGGCAAGAAGGCACCCCAGAACGAGTTACGGGTACCTATACCAACTTGACACGTGAACGTATGTTTGAAGAGCGCGCTAGGTTATTTGGTGCGGCGTTTGAGAAAACGCGAGATTGGGTGTTTATACTAGATAAAAATTTACGCATTCAAGCGTGCAACACAGCATTACAACAAGCATTTAATATTGAAGCAGAGCCAAAGTCGAGTACGAATTTACACTTGGGATTAAGTCGTCAGACGAGAATGCGTTATTTACGACGCATGACCGATTTAAAAATGGGTGAGCACATAAGTGCTGAAGATCAACTGATTTTAGCAAATAGTCAAATTTGCCATGTTTTGATCAAGATAAGTGCGGTAGAAGGTGTGAATGGAGAACTGCATAACTATGTGGTCGTTTTAACTGATATTTCTTCACAAAAACGAACGGAGCAAGAATTATATCAACTTGCAAACTATGACACCTTGACGGGGTTACCGAATAAAGCGTTATTTATTGACAGAACAGAGCATGCAATAGAGCAAATGTATAGTACGCAACCAGTGGCTGTACTGGCGATTAAGTTTAAGCGTTTACAACATTATCAGGATAGCTATGATAGCGATTTTTATGATGTACTCATTAAGCAATTGACAAATACCTTAAAGTGCTGTTTTCGAGATCACGATAGTCTGGCTATTGGAGTGAGCCAAGAATTTTACGTATTAATGGAACAAATAGAGGATATATCGCAAATTACCCGCTATATCAATTGTCTGATGAACCGTTTTGAACCTCCTGTTAAAGTACTAGAACATAGTTGTAATATACAGTTAAGTATTGGCGTGGCTATGTATCCTGAAGATGCCCTAAATGCGTTTACATTAAGTGACCGAGCAAAAATAGCGTTAAACCACGCAATGAAACATTATGGTAATCACTATCAGTTTTATCAAACTGAGCTAAACGAGCAGGTGCAAAAAGGCATTGAAATAAGCAAAATGCTTGAGCTGGCGAATCAACGGAATGAGTTTTGCAACTTGTACCAACCTATTATCAATGGTACGAGTAAAGTCATTGATGGGTTTGAGGTGATGTTGCACTGGCCTATAGATGCCCTTTACCGGCGAGATGAATTGACCGATGCAGCAGAGCAATCAGGGTTAATTAGTGAGTTGATGTTACAAACCTTAGAGCGTGCATTAATTGAATTGAAACAGTGGCATTTGTTCGCTCCGCAATTATATATTTCAGTGAACCTATCACCTTTAGATTTTCAATACCCAGAATTAATCAGCAAAATAGGGGGTACGTTAAAAAGAACGCAAGTTGATGGGAAGCATGTGGTCTTTGAGATTTCAGAGCCTGTGATGATGACTGATATTCCTCATGCATTGGAGAGAATGTACCAGTTGAAGGTATTAGGGTGTCGATTGTTTATGGATGATTTTGGTACAAGTTATGCCTCATTAACGTATTTGAAAAAGTTACCGGTTGATGTGCTTAAAATTGATAAGGGCTTTATTCAAGACATAGGTGTAGATAATGAACACGAAGTGATCATTCATTCTATTTTGTCACTGGCACATAGCTTAGGTATTCAATGCATTGCTGATGGTATAGAAAATAAAACCCAGATGAAATTTTTACGCTTACTTGGTTGTGATTATTTTCAAGGCTCACATTTTAGTGAGCCAATACTGGGAGAGAAAATCGCAGATTTACTTGCTTTGACTTGGCAACATCGCTTTTAGAGTTTGTTGCCACAGTGGCGACAATATGTCGCGTAAGCGCGTTGACTACTCATGAGCTTTATTGCTTGGCTGGCTTCACTTGGGCTGAGCCCAAGCTCCACTCTTAAGCTTTCTAAATGTTGCCGCTCTTGTCCATCTAAGACGCCATCATGTAGGCTGTGTAAAACCGCTTCATTAAATGCATCTCTGCGCTTTCTGAGTTGTTCAGCAAAACTTGACGCTAATAAGCCTGTGGGGATGGCGACCATTCCCATACTTAATAATGTAATTACACCACCAAAAAAGCGACCAATAGGCGTTATTGGTACGACATCTCCATAGCCAACGGTAGTGAGGGTTGCCATTGCCCACCACATAGAATCAGGGATTGAACCAAATTTATCAGGTTGTACGTCATGCTCTAATAAATAAATGCCGCACGAGGCCATTATTAATACCACAGACATGATAAAAAATGCGGCGAGTAAGCTACTACCTTCCTCTTTAAATGCGGCAAGTAATAATTGCATTGCTCTTGAGTAGCGAGTGAGCTTAAAAATACGGAAGAGCCGAATTACCCTTAAAAAGCGTAGGTCAAAGCTAATGAACATCATTAAAATAGTGGGTAAAATAGCCATTAAGTCAATCAATGCGAGCGGAGAGAAAATGTATGCTAGCCGCTTCTTTAAGTTTGAGGCGCTAAGTTGTTTAGCATCAATATTATCTACACAAGACCATAACCTCAGCAAATACTCAATGCTAAAAATACCCACAGATATGACTTCAAGTAGTAAAAAATAGTGATAATACTGTGCCGTGAGCTCTGGTACCGACTCTAAAACAATGGCGACCACATTGATCATGATAAGCGCTATTAAAAAAAAATCTAAATATCCCCCCATTTTTTGATAGGGGCGGCGACCTGCAAGCAGCGCAGCCACTTTTTCTCTGTATGTTGTCATCATAGTTTGCTGATTTCTAATCGCATGTCTACTGTACCCTCAGAAAAATCACGAGTGACAGTAAAGCCTAATTTTTTTGAGAGCTCAATCATACCGATATTTTCTGGTAATGTAATACCTACAACCATTTCAACACCGATGGATTGGCAGTGTTTTATCACCGCTTGCATAAGAACTCTGCCAAGCCCAAGTCCTTGACAATCAGACCTAACGATAACTGAAAATTCAGCATTGTGGTTATCTGGATCCATCAATACTCTCGAAACGCCCAGTGTTCTATATGTGCTTTTATAGGGCTGAGAAACTATAAAGGCCATTTCGCGATCATAGTCAATTTGTGTCATCTTCGCGAGTTGTTCATGGTTAAACTGCGGTAACTCCCCAAAAAACCGTTTATACCTATCCTCTTTCGTGAGGGATTGATCAAATTCTTGGTGTGTGCGCTCATCTTCAGGTTTTATCGGTCTGAGGATTGCATGGGTATTGTTTGTAAGTGTGATTTGGGTGACAAGCTCCTTTGGGTAAGGGCGAATTGCCAGCCTTTTTTTGCCAAGCTTAGGCTGGTATGGTTGTAGTGTGATATCGGCATCCAAGACAAGAAATTGGCCAGAACTGGCCAAAATGGGATTTAGTTCAATACTGTGAATGTCAGGTTGATCAACAACCAACTGTGAGACTCGGGTTAATAGCGCACATAGGCGATATTTATCAACTTTATCGGGTAATGTGCGCACTTTTAATACCCCTTTATCGTGAGCCGCAGCGATTAGATATTTGGCTAAATTCATGTTTAATGGGGGAAGTGCAACGGCTGCTTGGGAAAACTCGAGCCCAGTACCCGCTTCTCCTAGCAAAATAACGGGGCCAAAGTTTTGCTCTGTTTTAACGGCAATTCTTAGCTCTTGAACACCAGCTCTGGGTGCCATCTTTTGTAAGGAGAACCCCTCGATTTCGGCATGTGGATATGTTTCTTTGATGCGTAGCAGCATTGCAAAAGCGGTTTGCTCTACCTCATGCGCATCATTTAAGTTTAACACTACGCCACCGACTTCAGATTTTGAAGGGATCGAGGCACTGATCAATTTAAGTGCAATTGGAAAGCCTAACGCTTGAGCTTGCTCTTTTGCTTCACTGGGTGTGAGCGCTATGAGCGTTTCAATGCAGTGTACCCCGTAATGACTGAGAATTTGACTTGCTAAATGGGTTGATAGGTGTGAAAAACCTTGAGATATGAAATGTTCGACCTGTAGTTTGGCAGCTTGACTGTCGATTTGATCATCATCGCTGGTGGACTCAGGAGTTTGTGTTAAGTGTTTTTGGTTACGACGATAACTAACTAAGTGCATAAATGCACCCACGGCACCTTCGGGTGTCCGATAAGTTGGAATAGCGTGCTCTGCGCATACATATCGTGCTTCGTATGCCGCCTCTTCACCCATAAAATTTGTTATGACATATGGTCGAGCCATTTTATGTATCTTATCGAGTGTCGTGGCAATTATTTCTGCGTAATCTTCACTAGGCGCTAAAGCTGAAGGCGTGTGTATTATGAGTAGGTTTTTTACTTCAGGTGCTTTGAGTAAAATATCTAACGCTTTTTGATAACGCTGTGGTGCTGAATCTCCGAAAATATCGACAGGATTTGATGTCATGTCCGATTGTGGGATCACTTTATTGAGTGCATCTCGCGTTTGTTGAGACAGCTGAGTTAGCTTCCCTGAATGTTGTAACAGCGTATCAACGGCCATAATTGCGGGGCCTCCGCCATTGGTGAGTATGGTTAATTGTTCGATTTGTAAGAGCTTGGGATGAAGTGCTAATGTTTGTGTCGCTGCAAAGAGTTCTCGCAAGTCATTCACCCTCAGCATACCCGCGCGCTGAAACATAGCGTCATAGACTGCGTCGTCCGAAGTGCTGCCCCCGGTATGAATGAAAGCGGCTTCTGCACCAGCTTGAGTCCGTCCTGTTTTAATGACGATGACGGGTTTACTAAATGCAGCAGCACGCGCAGCAGATATAAACCGTCTGACATCTTCGATATTATCGATGTATAAGAGAATTGCTTTGGTTTTAGGGTCTCGGCCTAAAAAGTCGAGCAGCTCGTCAAAGTCAATGTCAATGCAATCCCCAACAGAGACAAAGTAAGAAAATCCAATACGCTTGTTTCTGGCCCAATCTAAAATCGTTGAACACACTGCGGCTGATTGTGAAACAAACGCGAGTCTACCTGATTGAGCAACAGTATGAGAAAAACTTGCGTTTAACCCCAAATGAGGGATTAGTAAACCAAGGCAGTTAGACCCAAGTAATGTTACATTCGCTGATTTAGCTATGTGCTTTAAAGATATTTTTTGCTGCGTATTTAGGCCGGCTGCTATGATGATCGCGTGTTGACAGCCAAGGTGGCCAAGCTCTCTGATCACTGTATTCAAAGTGGCTTTATTCGTGCAAATAACAGCAAGGCTAGGTACATGTGGTAAGTGTTCAATACTTGGGTAAGCGAGTACTCCATGGACAGCGTCATGCTTGGGACTGACAGGCATAATAGGTCCTTTGAAGCCCCCTTGTAGTAAATTTCTCATGACGATATAACCAGCGCGGCCTGGATTGTTTGAGGCACCAATCACTGCAACTGAACGAGGGGAAAAAAACTGGCTTATGCGTTTCACGCTCATAAAAGAATTCCTTATTATAATTCAAGTTCAGTTTAGGCTCATCGGTTAGGTATCACTCTATCATTTTTTTAGCGACGATCTAGCCTATTAAGGTTAGACTTTGATCTGACAACTTATTTTAGGAGAAAAGTGACATGCCTGTAGATATGACAAAGCACATAGGCGCTTCGATAGTTCTGGCTTTGGGGGTTATTGTGAGTACGTGGCTGATCATCAATACCATTGCTGATATTAAAGCAATGGAAAGAACGGTTCAGGTTAAGGGGTTAGCCGAGCAGGAAGTGTCAGCGGATACCGTTATTTGGCCTGTATTTTACAAAGATGCAGACAATAATCTAGATGCATTAATGGCGCGTGTTGATGAGAAAAACTCGGCGATTCGCGCATTTCTAGTGCTGCAAGGTTTTGATGATGAAGAGATTAGTGTGTCTGCTCCTTCTATTGTTGATAAATATGCACAAGAATATAACCAGAGTGAACGTGGTTTTCGCTATGTCGCGAAAGCAGGCATGACCGTATTTAGTCATTCGCCAGATAAGGTAAAAACAACATTTTCTCAGCTAAGTCAGCTCGCAAAGCAGGGCATTGCTATTACCCAGGATGATTATCAAAATAGGGTAGAGTATATGTTTACCCAGCTCAATGATATTAAACCTGAGATGGTGCAGTTGGCGACACAAAAAGCGAGAGAAGTTGCGTTGAAGTTTGCGAAAGACTCAGACTCTCAACTAGGAAAAATTAAATCGGCTCGACAGGGGCAGTTTAGTATTCGTGATAGAGACAGTAATACACCACATATTAAATTGGTACGGGTTGTAACAAGTGTTGAGTATTACTTGGCGGATTAGTCATTTTTTTTGGGGGGGGACCTTGAGTTTCCACCTAGCCAGTATTTGTTGATAAAGCCCTTTCTTTTTTATGCTTTGCAGTGCTATGGCGAGGCGTTGGCAGATATTATTGGGTATTTGCTTATTGGCTACCAAATGTAAAGCGGAAGGGAAGTGGGTAATATGTAACTTTTTTTCGACTTTGAGGGCACTATACCCAGAATTTTTTAACTCTTTTTCAAGTGTAAGGGTATTTGTCATCACAAAATCAACTCTGCGCTTAAATAACACATGCCATAATTGTTGATAGTGACTGGCAAGAAGAAGATTTTTATCTTCTACAAAGCCTGCACTTTGTAAATATCGCGCACTAGAATACCCTCTAATTGTGCCGACCCTAAATTGTTGTGCATCATTAAGCGTAGAAACATGATGAGGGGAGCCTTTTAAACTAACCAGATAAGCATCAGCGAAATAAAGTTGTCCAAGCCAAGTAAATTGTGATGCGCGAGAGGAGGTTTTAAGTAAGGACATCATTAATGCTAAGGGGTTATTTTGTAACTCATGGTAAGCCCGTGCCATCGGCATAATTTCAAACTGCCCCTGTAATTGCGCTTCATGTAAGACGGCTTTAGTGATATCAACGAGCGCGCCAGCAGCATTACCATTTTTATCGGAAAAGTGGTAAGGAGGTAAATCTTCAGCAACAAATACGAGTGGTTGTGCATAGCCGTGCTTTACCCCGAGAAAAAGCAAGGAAATGAACATATAAAGAGTACTGCGCATACACCTACCTCCTCAATATTGATTTTTGATTGTAGGGAATTTAATCGTGAAGGGATAGAGGTAATTCTACTTTTAATTTAAAGTTCTTATTTATTAGTTGTTTACTTGTTTTTAATGCAAGTGTTATGGCTTTTTTTTAAGCCATTTATTCATTACTTTGTCGTATGCTTGAGTTATCTTGGTGTTGTTACAGGTATAAGGTAAACTTTGTCATTGCGTGGTTAACCCTGAGTCTGCAACGCGATTGTTAACGTCACCAGTAAATACTTTATAGCACGTATTATTATGCTGGTATTCAGTAAACGTGTGGTTCATTGCGATGACTTTTGGTTGTTTATTTAGCGTATTTAGGGTGTGTGCGATGATGCGTTTATTTTTTCGGTTGTGTGGACTCGAAGAAAGAGGAGTCGTATGCGCCAGACCTTGAGCTTTAACGTGTTGTAGAAATTTACGTGGATTAATATCAAATTTTGTTGTTGGCATCTTTGTGGTTTTTGGGGAATGAGGCTGGGAGTCTGATACTGGCTTGAGCGATGTCGGTATAGGACGTGTTTTATTCGGATCTGGTGTGAGGCTTTTTTTGATTGGCACTAACGGTTCTAAGTTAAGCTTTTTTTGATAAAGTCTATTGTTAGTCTCTATAACTAAATAAGTTTTTAGCACCGGGGTTATCGAATGGGGAATCGTAATGTGGTTTTGTGAATTGAATAAGTATAAAACGGCAATGTGTAATACAGCAGAGTAAAGCACTGTTTTTATAGTAAGTTGCACGTAGAAACCCCAATATCAAAAGTGACGTTATGACAAATAGGTGTCTAGAAAGTTCCTTTTAGACAAAGGGCTTTACTCATAACCTACACCATTCATAGTTGTGAACCTTGAATAAACAGCCTTTGTTATGGTCGATAAAGTATCGATGCTGAATTTCTATGTTAAGGCGTTAACCACTATTTGCTATGGCTGCTTGTCATATAGTGATCTTTGATTTGCTCAAGTAGAGAGATTTCCCTAATGAGTGATAGGCCTTGCTTTTGACTGTTTGCGAGGGTTTTTTTGTTGTGCTCGATTGCCGTATTTATATCAACCCACATTGGAGACATACCGTTAGCGGTTTCATAGTCTTCCATTTTCGGTGTATCAAAGTGACCGCAAATAGCACATATGTAGCAATCTGAAACAATGTGAATCACATCAAAGTCGTTTTTGTACCAGGGTCGATACTCTTCATATCTGCCAAAAGCTTCAATCTGGGTTATTTGTCTCACTCCCGTTTCTTCTTGTAACTCCCTAAGTAGCGCGTCTTGGATAGATTCACCAGAGTCAACGCCACCACCAGGCAGGGTGTAGTCGTCATATCTAGCCGTATACAAGAGTAATATTTTATCACCATCGAGCACGATAGCCCGCGTTGTTTGGCGGGTAAATTGGGTCCCCAGCAGAGGTTTTACGGGGGTTGAGTTTAAACTACGCATAAAAAACAAGGGCCGATGATCACAAAGCCCGTAATTATACGTAAAATGATGCCAGATACAAAACCAAGGAAAAAAAGAATGTGGTGTTTTTTCCTTGGTCGGGACGTGTAGCGGTTTAAAACGGTGCTGGGTATTGTTTAAATACTTGCGTTATCTCTTCGAGTACTTCACTCGCCAGTGATTGCTCGAACGCGTTTAAGTTTTCCTTGAGTTGTGACATGTTGGTTGCACCGATAATAGTCGATGTGACACCATCGACTTGGTTGCACCATGCCAGCGCCAATTGAGCCGGCGTTAATCCATGGCTTTTCGCGATATCGACATAAAGTTTCGTCGCTTGGTTACTATATTCAGTATCTCTAAATAGCCCTTGCCGTTGCATCAAAGTCCATCGACTACCAGCAGGGCGAGCACCATCGATGTATTTCCCTGTCAGCATGCCGGCTGCTAAAGGTGACCATGGTAAATAGGCGATATCTTCGTGAACACAGTTTTCAATGAGATACGGCCAGTCTTTAGCATGTAATAAGCTAAATTCATTCTGAATAGATACTGGCGCAGGCAAGCTGTGTTCACGTGCAAGTCTAAGGTATGTATTTATGCCCCATGTTGTGTCATCGGATAGACCCCAGTGCCTAATTTTTCCGGCTTCAATACAGTGTGCAAGCCCTTGTAAAATATCCAGCATATCGGCAGTTTCTTGCTCAGAATTCACGTTTGAAAAGTTGATTTCACCAGGTTGGTGTTTGGCGAAGTGGGGTGTACTGCGGTTGGGCCAATGTAGTTGGTACACATCAATGTAGTCTGTATTCAAGCGCGCTAATGAATCATCAACGGCTTCGATAATAGACTGGCCAGAGATAGGTGCGCCATTTCTAACCCAACTGAGCCCTGGGCCTGCGATTTTAGTGGCGATGATGAGTTGGTCACGCTTCTCTTTGTGGCGAGTTAACCAGTTACCAATAATCGCTTCTGTTTTACCATAAGTTTGCGGTGATGGGGGGACAGCATACATCTCAGCAGTATCAATAAAGTTTACGCCTCTGCTTAATGCATAATTAATTTGTTCATCGGCGTCATGTTGATTATTTTGTAAACCCCAAGTCATGCTGCCTAAACAGATGCGAGAGACATTAAGTTGGCTGCGGCCTAAACGACTAAATTGCATGCTAACTCCTTGTTGTTATTGAAGTGACTGTGATAAGTCTGAAGAGTTAACATTGTAGTGTAAATAAGGGAATAGGAAAAGTTGCATAAATAGGAAATTTAGGGTCATAATAACTGTATATAAATACAGTTTAGTTTGTGATGCGTAAATTTATACACATTGATATGGATTGCTTTTATGCTGCGGTGGAAATGCGAGACAACCCTGAGCTGGCAAATGTGCCTATGGCTATTGGTGGAAATAGTCACCGAGGTGTCTTGTCAACGGCAAATTACTTAGCAAGAGAGTTTGGTGTTCGTTCTGCTATGTCTAACTATCAGGCTAAGAAACTCTGTCCAAACTTAGTCATTGTTCCGGGGCGAATGCCTGTTTATAAAGAGGCTTCGGTGCAAATTAGAGCGGTGTTTTCAAAATATACAAATTTGATAGAACCGCTGTCGTTAGATGAAGCATATTTAGATGTGACTGACAGTCGGCACTGCGCTGGCAGTGCGACGTTAATTGCTGAAAAAATTCGTGCAGATATTTTTGATGCAACCGGATTAACGGCTTCTGCTGGTGTTGCCCCAATTAAGTTTTTAGCCAAAATAGCCAGTGATGAAAATAAACCCAATGGACAGTTTGTGATCACCCCATCAGAGGTGGGCGATTTCATTGATACACTCGCGCTTAAAAAAATACCTGGTGTTGGTAAGGTGACGCAACAAAAGCTACAAGCGATGGGGTTGGCGTACGGAAAAGACATCAAAGCGTGTGAAGAGCATTTTTTAACTCAGCGCTTTGGCAAGTTTGGTGGCGTGTTATGGCGTCGATGTCAGGGGATTGATGAGCGTGGTGTCGAGACCCATAGAGTAAGAAAATCAGTAGGAGTAGAAACCACATTTAGTGAAGATACGAGTGAGTTTGAAATACTAAAAGCACGTTTAGTCAATGATTTATTACCAGAGCTCAATCGTCGAGCTGTCAAGCATATTCAAGAGCGGGGTATTGCTAAGTTAGGAGTGAAAGTTAAGTTTTTCGATTTTCAACAAGTCAGCAAAGAGTGTCAATTCGATGTGTTAGATGCCAATGTGTTGTGCAACTTATTGAATGAGTTATTGGCGCGTTATCGACACAAACCCGTCCGGCTTATCGGTATTCAGATTGGGTTATTAGATTCAAAGCACAGCCAACCTCAACTCGGTTTATTTGATTTAGACTAAAAGATAAGTGCTGTGGGCTGTATTTATGATAACGTAAAGTTAACAAAAAATAATAATTAACGGGAGCCCACTATGCAATCGATTATGATTGTACTGTTTGGTATTGCTGGAATGATATTTGGATGGTTTGTGTATTCGAAGTTCATTGCTGAAAAAATATTTAAAATGGATGATGGCTTTGTCACTCCAGCCCATGAGTTGAACGATGGTGTTGATTATGTGCCAACCAACAAAGTTGTTTTATGGGGGCATCATTTTACGTCTGTGGCAGGAGCAGCACCTATCGTAGGGCCTGCGATAGCGGTGTATTGGGGGTGGGTACCCGCGGTCTTATGGGTTGTTTTAGGCACAATTTTCTTTGCTGGCGTGCATGATATGGGCGCTTTATGGGCAAGTACGCGCCATAAAGGCAAATCAATGGGCGCACTCTCAGAAACGGTTATTGGTAAACGCACGCGCGCATTATTTATGATCGTCGTATTCTTAGTGCTACTGATGGTAAATGCGGTATTTGGTGTGGTGATCGCGAATTCATTTGTCGCGAACCCAACTGCAGTATTACCTGCTTGGTCTGCCATTATTGTAGCTTTAGTGATTGGCCAATTGTTGAAGCGAAAAGTCCCCTTAGTCCCTTTATGTATAGTCGGTGTGGCTATTTTATATGCAACAATTTACATGGGGTCAGGTGCGCCAATTTCGTTGCCAAGTGAGTTGCTCGGACTGACAGACAAAGCCAGCTGGATTGTGATCTTATTTATTTATGCCGCAGTGGCGTCCTTACTACCTGTATGGATGTTATTGCAACCGAGAGACTTTATTAATGGTATGCAACTCTTGGTTGGTTTAGTGCTCTTGTACGGAGCGGTGTTTGTGGTGATGCCTGATATCACGGCGCCGGCGTTTAATACGCAAACCGTTGTTGATACGCCAAGTATCATTCCTTTGTTATTTGTCACGATTGCCTGTGGTGCTGTATCAGGCTTTCACGGCATTGTTTCTTCTGGCACCAGTTCAAAGCAATTAAACAAAGAGTCCGATGGCCGGTTTGTTGGGTATTTGGGCGCCGTAGGTGAAGGGTGTTTGGCTTTGATCACATTGGTTGCTGTGAGTGGCGTTATGCTTGCTGTATCACCTGAAGAGTGGCATGAAATATATAGTCATTTGGGCGCTGGGAGTGTATCTGCATTTATTACTGGAGGGTCGAATTTAATCAGTAATGGATGGGGGATTTCAGCTGAAATAGCAGCGACTTTACTCGCTGTGATGGTGGTTTTGTTTGCTGGAACGACGATGGATTCAGGGGTGAGATTGCAGCGTTACATTATCCAAGAGTGGGGGGATATTTATCAGCTGACATTGCTCAAAAATGGTGTAATCGCGACATTTATCGCCGTCGCATGTTGTTTGTTACTCGCTTTTGGTGCTGGTGGGGCGTCAGGTAGCGGTGGGATGATCATTTGGCCATTATTCGGCTCAACCAATCAAATATTAGCCAGCTTAACGTTATTGGTGATTTCTGTGTATTTAATTAAGCTGGGTCGTCCTGCAAAATTTACTTTGATCCCAATGAGCTTTGTGCTGGTGATGGCTTTTTTTGCTGGGTTAATTAAGCTTGTTGAATATTATGAGCAAGGAAATTGGTTATTGGTGAGTTTAGATATTGTCGTACTCGTTGTGAGCGTGTTAGTGATGTTAGAAGCTTGGTCAGTAATCACTCGGCTTAGGAAAGATAACGCTACGCATAAGCAAACTCAGTGATACAAATGCAATTTGAGGTTTATCGCACAAACTGGTAAACCCCCACTCAATAGCTGATAATTGGGCCCTTAAGTTACTCTTTAAGGGCCCTTTTTATGTCTTTTCCTCTCGCGTTACCCTGTCATGATTTTTTAACTCAAGATGCAGATGCAGTGATTGTAATCGCAGCCAATGTGCATGATCTTGGTCATACTCAATTGAATGCCACTTTGGCCCCCTACTTGGCGGTCGATCAACGTATCGCCAGTAAAGCAACGTTGGTGCTTGCCAATGACTTGCCTGGCAAACGTTTGATTGTGTCGCCTACTGGACCATTGCACCGCGATTATGATGATGTACGCCGCGTATTTGATGCAGCTAAATCGGCGATTACAGAAGCAAAAGCAGCCGGTGTGACAAACCCTGCACTGATGGTTGTAGGATTACCTGCTGATGAGCGCTACAAAAACGCATTAGAAGTGGCTTTTTTAGGCACTTGTCAAGCATTGTGGCAACCGCTTGAAGCACGTGAATATCGTGGTGAGAGTATTGAGCCTATTACTGTAATACATATGGTCGGGGCGACTGAAATGCAGACGAAGCAATTAAATGCGATTGCTGCAGGTCAATATGCTGCCAGAGATTTATGTGGCACAGAGCCTGAAAGAATGGCACCGCCACGTTTTGCTGATTACTGTGAAGCATTATTTGTGAACACCTCTGTGGCCGTTGAAGTGATATCAGATATTGGTAAAATTGAAAATGACTACCCCATGCTGGGTATGGTAGCGCGTGCATCTTATGCTGTTGAACGTCATCACCCTCGTGTTGTTAAGTTGGAGTATACGCCGACAGATGAAGTAACCCGTACTCTAATGTTTGTTGGTAAAGGCTTGGTATACGATACTGGTGGTGCTGATTTGAAAGTGGGTGGTTTTATGGCTGGTATGAGCCGAGACAAAGGCGGGGCAGCATCTGTAGCTGGTTTTATGAAAGCCGTTGCTGAATATCAACCTAAAGGTGTCAAAGTTATTGCTTACTTAGCCGTTGTACGTAACTCAATTGGCTCAGATTGTTTTGTACCAGATGAAATTGTAACATGCCGGGAAGGTCTTAATGTTCGGATAGGTAATACTGATGCTGAAGGACGTTTAGCCATGGGCGACTTACTGAGTGAAATGAAGGATTTGGCTAAATCTCAAGTTAACCCTGAACTATTTACAGTGGCGACACTGACGGGGCATGCAGCACGCGCAGTGGGTCCATATAGTGCTTATGTTGAAAACGGGCCGGCACGTACAGCAAAAATATCTCGTCAATTGGCTGATATGGGAGATTTGTGGGCTGATGGTGCAGAGCTATCGCGTAGTCGTCGTGAAGATTATGACTTTATAAAACCACGCACTTTGGCTGATGACGTTATTTCAAGTAATAATGCGCCATCCGCTATCACAGCGAGGGGCCATCAATTTCCCATGGCATTTTTAGCGTTAGTAGGTGGGCTAGATAAACACGGCTGTGATGCACAGCAGCCTATTCCATATGTTCATATGGACATTGCAGGAAGTGGTGTTGAAGGGGGCGATTGGCAGCATGGAAAACCAACTGCTGCAACGGTATCTAGCCTATTTGCACGCTATTGTTTGTAGCTGTTGAGTGGTGAACAGGTCTGGACTTCGTCAGTAGTTAGTTCAATCACTCCAAATTACACTAGGCAGCGAATATCATTATTTGTTGCCTAGTTGTAATGTACATTGGGATAAGTTAAATCTTAAATCGCTGCACGATGTCATCCAAATGATGACTGGATTGTTTTAGATCAAGGCTGGCATCCGTTAGGGAATGAGTTGTGTCTAGAGACTGGTGGGTAGCGTTAGATAAATCGGTAATACGTAAACTGACCTCTTGCGCAACACTGTTTTGTTCTTGAGTTGCTCTTGCAATATCGCTATTCATTTTACTTATCACTTTGATTAACCGTCCAATTTCATCTAGGGATTGGTTAGTGCCGCAGGCTTGTTTTACTGTACTGGTTGATATTTCTTGGCATAACTGCACGGCCCTCACCGTTTCTTGGGCATTTTTTTGCAACTTTTCAATCATTTTTTGGATTTCGTCAGTGCTTTGCCCTGTGCGACTTGCTAGGGTGCGCACTTCATCGGCTACGACCGCAAACCCTCGGCCTTGCTCTCCGGCTCTGGCTGCTTCAATTGCCGCATTAAGAGCAAGTAAATTTGTTTGCTCTGAAATACCACGAATGACATCCAGTACAGAGCCGATGTTATTACTCTCGGTTGCTAAAATTGCAGATACTTTACTTACTCTTTGGATATGGGTTGACAGAGTTTGAATGGCAGTAATGGTATTTGCAACAACTTGCTTATCCTGTTCACTATTTAGTAGTGCATCAGCGGCTGCGACTTCAGCAGCACGAGCATTTTCATTGACTGCCGTTATTTGTGTACTCATTTGTTCAACGGCAGTAGCAACCTGCTGACTATTGTCATTTTGTAGTTCTATGTGGGTTAAGTTTATGGCGCCTGCTTCATTTACTTGGTTAGCAAAGAGGCCCAAATGTGCAGCACTCTCAGCGACTTGAGAAATGGACTGACGCATTTTTTCAGTATATAAATTGAAGTACCGTGAAAGCCGAGAAATTTCGTCGTTGCCTTGCTCGTTCAGCTGTTGGGTTAAGTCTCCTTGGCCTTGAGAGATATCTTTCATCATGTTTGTTGTCAGACGAATTGGATTTAAAATACTGTTACTAATAATGGTGCAAAGGATGGCTAAAACAATAACGATGATAATAACATCTAAGATCATACGCCAGCGAAGCTCTGAAAATTCGTCATCAATGGTATCTAAATAGACCCCAGAACCGACTACCCATTGCCATGGGAGAAACCCTTTAACAAATGATATTTTATCTACCGGAGTTTGTGCGCCAGGTTTAGGCCATTTGTAAGGCACAAATCCTTCCCCGTGACTGACAACCTTGTCCACCATCTCTACAAATAAAGAGGTCCCGTCAGGGTCTTTGCTATTCGTTAAATTTTTTCCATTGAGCTGTGGTTTCAGTGGGTGCATAATCATCGTTGGGGTGAAATCATTGACCCAAAAGTAGTTATTACTGTCATATGTAAGCCCTTTGATTGCGGTTAACGCAGCATGTTTAGCGGCAGCTTCTGTTAAGAGGCCTGTTACTTGTCGTTGGTGATAAACAGAGAGTAAGCTGTGTGCAGTTTCGACCAAATTTTTGGTTTTTTCATATTGTTGTTTTTTTAGAGTGGCGTACTGCTGAGTTAAATTTGTCAAACTTAGAATAATTAGTCCTAATATGACTACCATGAGTAACATCATAAGGCGTTGAAAAATCGTAAATCGTCTTAAAATCTGCATATCAATCTCCTTGCTAAAAATACACAGTCCTGTGCATAAAGATAACGGGCGAGGTTTTAAGATAAAGAAATAAAGAGAGTCTGTCAGTACATTTTTAAGATGTTTTTATCTTTAAAAGCAAAGAGTTATTTGTTTTTTTAACAAGGAATACAATTAGATTTTGGTCTAAGAAAAAGCCCACAAATATGGGCTTTTTGGCTAAATTTACATGTTGAAGTGACGGTTAAAAAAGTTTGTGATCGTTTGATGTAAATGGGTTTGCACTTTCTTACCGCGTAAGCTGTGCTTTGAACCTGGGTATGTCATCATCTCGAATGGTTTTGCATTGTCTTGAAGCTGTTTAAAGAGTTTAGTTGCATGAGTAAATAACACGTTGTCATCAGCCATACCATGATAAATCATCAATGGACCATTTAAATTATCAGCAAAAGGGAAGACAGCACTTTGTGCATAGCCTGTTGCGTTACTTTGCGGGTGCCCTAGGTAGCGCTCAGTGTAATGGGTGTCATATAAAGCCCAATCAGTTACAGGGGCACCTGAAACACCTGCTTGGAAATAATCACCAGCTTTAAACATAGCCATAAGTGCCATATACCCACCGTAACTGTGACCGTAAATACCAATTCTTGTCGGGTCAACGTAATCAAGCGAGCGCAAGAACTCAACACCTTTGATTTGGTCATCTACTTCGACAACACCTAACTTTTTATATATTGGCGCTTCAAAGGCTGTCCCACGGTTATATGAACCACGGTTATCTAATTGGAAAATCACATACCCTTGTTGTGCCATGTATTGAAAGTAAAGGTTTTTACTACGCCAACTGTTGGTAACCCGCTGTGCGTGTGGTCCACCGTATACATTGACCATAACAGGGTGCTTTTTACCTTTTTCCATATTTGTAGGTTTGAAAATACGGTAATGCAATGTTTGTCCGTCTTCGGCTTTAATGGTGCCATACTCAGGTTCCGCCAACTTACTCAAATAAGGTGTAAGTGGGTGAGTACTGTCTAACTTGTTTTGCTCCAGCCAAGTAATGAACTCTCCATTTACCTTACGTAGCGCGACAGAGTTGGGTTTGTTAACTGAGGAGCTATTATCAATAAATGTTTTAGCATCTTTGGCGACAACGATTTTATGATAGCTGCCCGTTTGTGTGATGCGTTTGGTATTGCCTGATGTGAATATAGGGGCGCTATATAAATGTTGTTCTAGAGGTGTATCTGCACGACCAGCAAAATAGATGACCCCTTTAGTCTCATCAATACCTTTTATACTATCGACAATCCACTCCCCTTTGGTGATTTGGCGAATGAGTTGGCCATTGGTTCGATAGAGGTATAAATGTTTATATCCATCACGTTCAGAGGCCCACACAAAGTGTTTTTTGTCGGCTAGGAAGCGTAAGTCAAAGTGTAAGTTAACCCAAGTATCACTTTGCTCTGTTAGCGCAACCGTTTGCTGTTTTGTTTTGGTATTATAAAAGCGCAGCTCTAATGCTTGTTGAGAGCGATTTTGCCATTGATATGACAGTGTTTTATCATCTTTAAGCCATTTAGCGCGGGCAATGTAAATATCTTCATTTTTGCCTAAGTCAATCCAGTCAACCTGTTGGTTATTCAGCTTAACAACACCTAGGGCTATTTTGACATTACTTGTACCTGTGAATGGGTAACGCTGATTGAATAGTTTAACTTCATCGGCATATATTTCGTTACGAATTGCTTCTTCTACAGGGCTTTCATCGATACGAGTAAAGGCGACTTTTTTCTCATCACCTGACCACCAGTACCCGGTCATGCGACTCATTTCTTCTTGCGCAACAAATTCAGCCATGCCATTTTTGATGACGCCGCCGCCATCCGTGCTGAGCGCGATTTCTTTGCCACTGGCAAGTTCAAGTGCGTATAAATTTTGCTCACGAATAAATGAGACATAGTTGCCTTTCGGAGAGAAGCGAGCATCGGTTTCAAAAGCAGGTGTATTTGTTAGTTTCTTACTTTTTCCAGAGTCTATTTGATAATGGTATAGGTCGCCATTTAAAGGAAACAATAAGGCTTTTCCATCGTTTGACCATTTGTATTCGAGAATACCGCGACCAAAAACCCGTTGTCGTTCACGACGGGCTTTTTCTTCGTCAGATAAAGTTTCAGGCCCAGAAAACAGCGCAGCTGAGTCAACTAATAATCGGTTAGAGTTGTCTTTTAGGTTGTACTCCCAAAGGTCGTAACGGTTATAGTCGTTTGTTTTACCTTGTAAATACGTGACACGTTTGCCACCAGGAGAAAATTTGAGTTTAACAGGGGCTTTGCCTGCTAAGTTTGGGTCATCAAAAATACGTTCAAGGGAGAGGGGTTTTGCTGCAATGGTTGCACTGCACAATATAAGTGGCAGACATAACGCTAAAGACGAAAGAGTAACTCGCACAAGAGGGCCTTATCAAAGTGATTTGTTGGTTGGATGTTATAGGCAAGCATAGGCAATGGCAACAAATTGGGATAGAGTTCACATAATAATAAGTGTAAGTGGAGGTAATTATGACATTTGAGCTCGCCCCAGAATTAAAGCGTGATTGTATCGAGTTAGTTGATTGGCAGTTATGCAAAGTACTATTGTTGAACGATAGCCAGTACCCGTGGTTTATTTTAGTACCAAGAGTTGATAATTTAAAAGAGATCATTGATTTAAGTCAATCTCAACAGAGCCTTTTTTGGTCCGAATCAGCGAAGCTTAGTGAGTTATTACGAGAAGTATTTAATCCAGATAAGTTAAATATTGCAGCTTTAGGTAATATGGTGCCGCAATTACATGTGCATCACATTGCGCGGTTTACAAATGATATTGCATGGCCGAATCCAGTTTGGGGCTTACATCCAGCAGTGCCTTATTCAAATGAGCAACTTATATCACTAAAAAAGGCGCTAGCGTTGTAGCGCCCATTATGGTGTTAAATTTAAAGTACCGTATTACAAACCGAGTACTTTTTTACCTTGCGTAAATGTGACATCAACTGGAATGTTGGCTGCAGACAATTTTGCTAAATCTGCTTTCAACTCTGCTTTAATGCTTCCATGTGTCGCAATAAGTTGGCTTACTTTTTCGTAGTCACCATCACCTTGTAGAGTAAGAATTAACTGCGATAAGTTTTTCATTGCAGTCGCCATTTTCTTCATATTTACTTTGTAAAGACCTTGTGCATTTTTAGAGAATGCCCCTTGCTCTTTGAAGAAATTAAAGCGGATCATGTTGGCTTTGCCATGGGCACTTGATGCGCCAAAACGTACAGAGCGGAAGATCCCAGCCATAAATGTGGTGTAGTAGTCTTCCAATGTTCCCTCTGTTATCTCACCTTTTTTAAGTAACTGCTCGACCATGTATAAACCAAGAATGTCAGCTTTCCCTTCTTCCAATGCACTTGCATGCTCTTGTAATGATTGACGAACGGTACCTTTATCAGTAATGGTATTTTTAATTCCCAGTCCATGTGCGACTTCATGAAACATGGTATTGGCAAAAAAGGCGTCGAATGTAATATGTTTACGTTGCTCGGGCACAATTAATTGTTCAGAAATTGGAAGCATGATTTTATCAAACTTCGCGCGCATTGCATTTTTTAATTGCAAACGGCGAGTGCCTTTTTCTAATTGAACTTGCTCATCATTAGGTAAATTAATTGCAATTGTTTTACTGCCGGCGTTGGAGTGACCAGCATAATAAATAACATCATATGCGTTTAGGTCAGCATCAGAACCAGGTACTTCTTGTTTGTATTTTTTATCGACAGGCAAACCAGTCTGTAGCTCTGGTAAAAATGCGGCAAATTTAGCGAGACGTTCACTCCATGCCAAATCTTTTACAAGTACATAAGACTCAAATCCTGCACGATATCCGAAAAGCTGGTCTTCATAGGTTTCAATAGGGCCGATAACGATATCAATGAGGTTATTTTTCATATCCATCCACGCGAAATCAGAGCGTTGGTAGCTATTATTTAATAATGCATCTGCACGCAGGTTGAGGTAATTGGCAAATTCTTTGTCAACGGCTAACTTACTGGCTTCTCGTAATAAAGACGCTGCCTTTGTTAGCTCGGTTTGAAATACTTCTGAATATGAAGTACTCGATAGGTTGCCTTGGTCATCACGTGTGATAATTGAATAAAGGCCTTGTTTGTCTTTAACCGATGAACTGTTTAATTCCTCTTTGGTAATGTTGTGAGGGTAAAATTCAGCGCCGGGTGTTTTAGGGTCAAAGCCAGATAAAAACACTTTATCACCATTGAGCCTATCCCATGGCCCATAATTGATCTCGGCAAATTGACGTACTTTTTCATCCGCTATGTTACCTAAGAATTGTGTTTTATCCATTCCAAAGCTTTGCTTCCAGAATAGGTCATCCATCAATTTAGAGGCATCGATTAATTTGCTGAGCATTTTCTTTTGATTATCAGTCAAATGCGATAAATCACTGGTTAGTGTTACGTCTGTATAAATATCAAGGCGCGACTGCTTGGTATTTATTAGGTTGTAGTCATTATTTTCTTTGGTGCTTGTTTGCGTGTTATTTATTGTTTCTGGTTCTGAGCATGCACTGAGTGTTAACGCACTGGCGATAAGCAGTGCATGGCTAATTTTAGAAAGCTTCATGGGTAACTCTTTTGTTGTTATCTGTTTGGCTATCTACCATACCCGAATGTTTTATGGATTTCTGCCTTTGTACGTTGTAGTGGCAGTAAATATTAGTCATACGCGAATTAGTAAGAATATTTTTTATACTTTTCTTAACTTTATGGTTAACTTAGTCAATACTAAAGGGTATAAAAATAAGCGTGCTTTATTGTGCACACCAGAAAATTTCTACCCAAGGGATATAGCTTATGTCGACAGAAAATGCCTTACTGACCATTCTTATTGATAGGATAAATAACGATACACTTGTTTTGCCCACTTTACCTGAAATTGCTGTAAAAGTAAGACAAGCAGCAGATGATCCTGAAGTAAACTTAGCACAGATGGCAGAGGTTATTTCTCAAGATCCCGCTTTGTCAGCCCGCATGATTAAAGTTGCCAATAGTGCGTTTATGGGACGTTCAATTAAGGTGAATACACTTAACCAAGCTGTTACACGAATTGGGTTGCGACAAATCAAAAATATCGCCACAGCAATGGCGATGGAACAATTGTTTGTATCGAACAATAAGTTGATCAGAACGTATATGGATAAGGCATGGCAAAAAACGCTCAAAGTGGCATGCCAAGCTATTACGACTATGGATTTTTATCTTCGCGTAAATAAACATACCTCTCTAAATAAAGATACCATTACGTTAGCATCACTGGTGTTTAACATTGGCGTTTTGCCTATTTTAACAGAAGCGGAGCGTCATCCAGAAGTGTTCGCGAACCCGAGCTTTTTAGCTCATGCAATACAAAAGCTCGCGGGTAAAATTGGCGGAGCAATCATGAGGGAGTGGGGGTTTACCGATGACTTTGTTGAGGTTGCTGAAAGTTGGTCCAATCCAAACTACAAACCAGATCATGTTTGTTATGTCGACTTTATTCGTGTGGGTGCGATTATTGAAGGCATCTTACAAGTGTCTGATAAAGCTGCGGCGCTTAGCGCCTATGAAGCCAAGGGCGTAACGCGTACATTAGACATGTTTACGAGTGATGAATATTTATCGACGTTAGAAGATGTAAAAAGTATGTTTGCTTAACATCGCGCGTTTAAAAAGTAGTAAGGTGAAGCTCACCTTACTACTAACTAACCTCAGCTCTGGATAGGCGAATTTGCCCAATAAAGCTATTTTTCTCACTCTCGGCGTTGCTTTCATTTGTAATAGCCTGCTATTACTGTATAAAAGCGCCTTGATATTGAACAAAATATCATCATTGGATTGTACGTAAGTTTGTTTTCAAAATATTTTCTATTCCAAAACCCTTATCCAAACCTGAGGTTAACTAATGTTTATAAGTCTTCAGCTTCGCCTAAGCTTTGTGTTAACTCATCTATCAGCTCTTTGATTTCTTCACTTACCAGAATAAAATCGGCATCGAGCTTTACGAGCATATCTTCTTTTGGAATATCAGCATTTTGTTCTTTCAGTGCGTCAGCGTAACTTAAGCGCTTAATCGAGCCGTCATTTTGAAGCATAAACTTAACACGCTCACGCCAATCTAAGGCGAGCTTAGTGACACGTTTACCACTTTCTAAATGGTGCTTGATTTCATCAGTAGATAAATCATGTTGCTTTAATTTTACTTGCGCGCCATTGTCATCCGGTTCTTCTAATTCAGCATCGGTACCAATTGCAAACCCATCTGGTGTTTCAAATTTAGTTAACCAATTGGTCAAAAACACATCTAAGTCATAATTGGCAAAAGCAGGAACAACGGGCAATGTACCAAGTGATTTGCGTAGTAATGCCAATAACTCTTCCGCCTTGTTGAAGCTGGCGCTGTTGACGATAACCCAGCCGTTCTCTTGATCAATAAAAGCGAATTGTAAACTTGATTTCTTAAATGCTTGTGGCAATAAAGTCGCGAGAATATTTTCTTTTAACTCGTCTTTTTCTTTTTTCTTAACTGGGCGGTTCTCTTCGCGCTCGATAAGTTCAACTTTTTCTGCAACCATGTCATTAACAACAGCTGCAGGCAGCACTTTCTCTTCGCGTTTTGCGCAAACTAAAATGCTGTTTTTTGAAAAGTGTGACAGGCTATTACCATGTTTACCGAATGCTTTTGACCAGCCAAATGTACTCATGTCTTGGCTACCACAAGGGCGGAATACATCTTGCTCTAATGCTTGTTCAAAATCTTCTTGGTTGTATGAGATATCTTGTTTGAATCGATAACAGATCAGGTTACTAAACCACATAAAAACGGTATCCGTGCTAAATAGTGGTCGCTATGATAACAATAATTTTCAGACAAGGAAGTGTTAAAGCAACTTGAATACAACAAAGGTAAGAGATTGCTGTATTCAAGTAAACAGACTAACTAAACATCGCCAATGGTGCTTGCATGTTTTTAGGGAAACTGATTTGGTATACTAGACCTTTACCTTCTTCACTGGTTACTTCTATATCGCCATTAAGTGTTTGTTTTACCAAATTTAAGGTGATGTGAGTACCTAAGCCACTGCCGCCTTGATCTCTTTTAGTTGTGAAAAATGGGTCAAACAATTTCTCCAGTTGCACAGCACTGACACCGCGTCCATTGTCTCTATACAAAATACGTACATCATCGTTGTCATCTGTGATTTCTATATCTATGTTGCCTTTGTCAATTCCTTCAAACCCATGAATGAGTGAATTCATTATTAAATTGGTAAAAATTTGGCTAATCGCGCCAGCAGGCAAGTTCAGGGTTAAATCTTCGGGGCAAGAAATATGAATATCATGCTTGGTTTTTTTTATTTTAGGGTGTAAAGAACGAACAACTTCTGCCAAGTATTCTTTAAAGTTAATAGTACGAACGGCCTCACTGGCTTGGTCAACCGCAATTTGCTTAAAGCTTGCGACCAATTCAGAAGCTCTGTCTAAGTTGGTTGTTAACAAGCTGGTGCTTTGCTTGGCCTCATTAATAAACTCCTCAAGTGCTTTTGGAGATAAGGTTTTTGCCTCATAAGCGGCCTCCAGCTGATGTAACCGTTCCTGTAAAAATGATGTCGCGGTCACACCTATACCCACTGGGGTATTTATATCATGGGTTATCCCAGCTACAAGGCCACCGAGGGCTGCCATTTTCTCAGATCCAACCAAGCGCTCTTGTGCCATATTTAGCTCGTCGAGGTAACGTTCAAGTTCTTTTTGCTTAGTTAATAGCTCTTGTTCTGTTTGGCGACGTAGATCTATTTCTTCTGTAAGCGTTAACTTTTGCTTTTCTAGCTCATATTTTTGTTGTTGTAAGTCCATCATTGCTTGACTAAGGTTTGATGTTTTTCTTGCCACCTCTTGTTCCAATTGCAAGTTATGCTGATCAAGTTTTTCATTACTTATTAGTAACTCTTTTTGTGTTTGATCCAGCTTTTTTCGGTACTCAGCGACTTTATCAATTAATTTATTGAACGCTTCTTCCATGACTTTAAGTTCATTGCGTTCAGTTGTGCCAATATCTATGCGTTGTGCATCAATATTGTCTAATTCGAAGTCCTCAACTTGATCTGTCAGATCTGTTAAAGGCTCAGTAAGTAAACGCCTAAATGCGATCAAAAATAAAATAATAAGGAATGTCGTCTTGATCATTGCATTACCGATCAAGAAGTAAATGGAGATCATGATTCGGCTAAAGACGACTTCTCTACTAGAAAACAGGGTGACATCACCCACTTGTGTTGCGCGGCCGGAAAACTCAAAAATTAATGGAAATGTGTACCCAAATAACCCCGATGGGGTATCTTCTATAATGGCTTCTTCTTGTACTAGCTGCTGACTATACAACTCGTGAATGTCGAGCGAACGGCCCAATTGAGAAATAATCTCTCCACTGTCATCGCGGACAATGATCCCTTCAATCATCGGAATTGCAAGTAACCCTTCAGCAGTAGTAACTGTTTGTTTGGTATTAAGTTCCCATATGGCACGCGTTAAACTTCTACTGAATGTTTTTTGTAGCATCGTTAATTCATTACGAATATAGTCCTTCGTATTGACGTATTCAGCAACGACTTGGCCACAGGTCACAACAAAGGTCAACAGAAAGTAAACCGATAGCACATTCGTGAGCAGCTTTTTCGATAGGCTTTTTTGTAACATGAATGAACCTTGGCTCCTCAATTAGGTCAACAGCAGGATATGTACTTAAACTTAGCTAATAAAGCCTTAAAAATAAATAAATATCTGACATTATTGCACACAATGTGCTTATTAAATGAATATATAGTTTAGGGGCTTACTGAATTATCATTAAATGTGGTATAAGTTGATGATTGCCATCGTACGGGTTATTGGAAGATAAATATTTGATATGAGTTATTCTATATTAGTTTGTGATGACTCAAGGGTTGCAAGAAAACAGGTTGTTCGTTGTTTGTCTAGCGCACTTGAGGCTAAGATTGTGCAAGCTGAAAATGGTGCGCAAGCTGTGACAATGTTAGAGGAGCAGCAAATTGATTTACTCTGTCTTGATTTGACTATGCCGGAGCTGGACGGTGTGGGTGTGCTTGAGGCAATAAAGCAGCGCAAAATAGAAACCTATGTGGTGGTTATTTCAGCAGATATTCAGCCAGAGATGAAAAGTCGTGTTATTGGTTTAGGCGCAATAGATTTTATTGAAAAACCGGTTACGGCAGAACAACTATTAACGCTCCTTGGACAGTATGGTATTCGTTAGCAAGAAGAAATAATGCATTTTCTCCTATAATGAGCAATGTTTTTGAAAAGGTTTGTCATTAACGTGAGTAAATTGCATAAAGATTGTTGTACTTTAGCCTTGACACTTCGCCTACATTTCAGGCACTCTTAACTCATGAAATTAAAATTTAACACTTCGACCATTATTATTACAACCACCATCCAATCTGGATAGTGGCATAGGTCGGTGCGTATTTAAAAGGCCTGTGTTCACTAAGAACACAGGCCTTTTTTCGTTTTTGGAATGAGGAAATTACCATGATGCGAGTATTAAAATTTGGCGGCTCTTCTTTAGCCGACTTTGATTGTTTAAGGCAAGTACAGAATTTAGTGTTAACCCAGTCAGGCGATGAAGCACTTATTGTTTTATCAGCACCTGGCGGGATGACAGATCAATTAGTTGAATTAGCAGCATTGGCAGAGCAAGGTGTATCGTATGATGTGCAGTGGCAAGCATTACAAAGCAGAGTAAATGCGCTACATCTGCAGGTGACCAAGCTATACGGTGAAATAGCGCATTGGCCTGACTTTTCAGCTTTGGCTAATAAATTAGCTGGGGTAAAACTTCTCAATCATTGTCCAGCACAAGTGCGCGCTTACATCATAAGCTTTGGCGAGCGAGTGAGCTGTGCCTTAATGCAAGCTATGTTGGGCAGCGCTCAAGCCAGTTATTTAGATGCGACAGACTGTATAGCGACTGTTGGTGGGTATTTAGATGCGGAAGTTGATTTAAAGCTGAGTAAGGCGCAATTTACTTTATCTATGCGTGAAAACCCCAACAAGTATTATATCATGCCAGGGTTTACCGGTCGCAATCAAGAGGGCGAACTTACGACACTTGGTCGCAATGGTTCTGATTACTCAGCAGCTGTTGCAGCCGCTTGTTTGCAAGCACAAGTCTGCCAAATATGGACTGATGTTGATGGTGTTTATAATGCGGATCCTCGTTTTATACGTAAAGCAACTAAAGTTGATTGGCTCTCTTATAAAGAAGCAATGGAATTATCTTATTTTGGCGCCAAAGTACTTCATCCGAAAACTATCTTGCCTTGTGCGAAAGCGGGTGTGCCGTGTGAAATAAAAAATACCCATAACCCAGATGTGCCAGGCTCGGTGATAAGTAATGAGCGTCGTGGTAATGAGCAGGTGAAAGCTTTATCAAGCTTAGAATCGCTCGCGATGCTGACGGTGTCAGGTCCTGGCATGAAAGGTAAAGTTGGTATGGCATCAAGAGTATTCAACGCGTTAGCGAATGATAACGTGTCTATTGTTTTAATCACTCAATCTTCTTGTGAATTCAGTATCAGTTTTTGTGTACACGAAGCAGATTTAAATCTGGCGTTGACCGCACTAGAACAAGCATTTGAATTAGAGTCTCAAGCGGGTTTGATTGAACCTGTTCAAGTACAAAGAGAGTTGGCGATAGTGACTCTGGTTGGTGATAATATGAAAGCACATCGTGGCTTAGCTGCGAAGTTCTTTGCATCATTAGCTCAAGCGCAAGTTAACATTGTAGCAATCGCTCAGGACTCTACCGAAAGTGCAATTTCTGCTGTTGTCGATGGCAGTTTATGTAATGATGCTGTGAAAGTATGCCATGAAAACTTCTTTACACATATTCCTTCAATTGATGTGTTTTTATTGGGGGTTGGCCTTGTAGGGCAGGAGCTTATCAAACAACTTGAAAAGCAACAATCTTGGCTTCAAAATCGAGATATAAAGTTGAACCTTTATGGTGTGGCCAATTCTCAAAAACTGTATCTAAATGCGCAAGGCGTCCCTTTTGATACTTGGCACGGAGAGTTAGAGCAGCAAACAGATGGACTTACTTTAGAAAGATTAGAAGCGTTTGTGAAATCAAACCACTTAATAAACCCTGTTATTGTCGATTGTACTTCATCGCAGCAGTTGGCTGACCAATATTGTAATTTTCTTAACGCCGGCTTTCATGTTGTTGCAGCCAATAAAAAAGCAAATACAGGAACTTATGATTACTATCAAGCATTAGTGAATGCAGCGCAACAAAAGCACCGTAAGTTTTTGTACGAAACAAATGTTGGAGCTGGCTTACCTGTATTAGATAATCTTCAGCTTTTATTTAGTGCGGGAGACGAACTCTTATCCTTTAATGGCATATTATCAGGGTCACTATCTTATATGTTTGGCGCATTAGAAGATGGCTTGAGTTTATCCGAGGCTACAGCGAAAGCGAAAGCAAACGGTTTTACAGAACCCGATCCTCGTGATGATTTATCGGGCACTGATGTGGCTCGTAAACTACTTATTATTGCCAGAGAGTCAGGGCTTGCGTTGGAGTTATCTGACATCGAAGTAGAACCGGTCGTCAGTGAGTCATTTTCTGAGGGAGCATCCGTTGACGAATTTATGACAAAACTTCCAGAGCTTGATGGTAGTTTTGCTTTGAAAGTGAAAGCCGCAGCAGAGCAAGGTCAAGTGTTGCGCTATGTTGGAAGTATTGAAAATGGCCATTGCAGAGTTGGTATTGAAGCCGTCGATAAGTCACATGCTTTATATGATATTCGAGATGGCGAAAATGCATTAGCCATATTGAGTCAGTATTATCAACCTCGCCCATTTGTTATTCGTGGTTATGGAGCAGGTGCTGAAGTCACGTCAGCGGGTGTTTTTGCTGATATATTAAAAACGTTGTCACGTTAGGAGTTACGCATAATGATATCTATTTATGCACCGGCATCCATTGGTAATTTTTGTGTTGGTTTTGATTCCTTAGGGGCTGCATTAGCGCCCATTGATGGTACTTTACTTGGCGATGTTGTTCATCTTGAACATGCGGACAACGATGCATTTTTTTGTGTTGGCCCATATGCCGAAAAGTTGCCAAAGAGCGCGCAAGAAAACTTAGCGTATCAATGTTTGGTGCATTTTCGAGAACATGTGGCTTCAGATATGCCAAGCGTGTCGTTAACTCTTGAAAAGCGTTTGCCGATAGGATCGGGGCTAGGCTCTAGTGCTTGCTCGGTTGTGGCAACATTTGCCGCGTTAAATGAGTTTGCACAAACGAAGTTATCTCAGGAAGCACTGATTGAGTTAATGGCTGACTTTGAGGGGAAGGTTAGTGGTGCTCGCCACTACGACAATATCACCCCGTGTTACCTAGGTGGGTTGCAGCTAACTTCCCATTTGGTCCCCAACAAGGCAGTCAGTGTTCCTGTCAGTGAAGATTGGCACTATGTTGCTGCTTTCCCAGGTTTTGCTTTAAATACTGCTAAAGCGAGAGGAGTACTACCGGCTAGTCTGGGCAATCATGAAGCGGTTGAATTTGCACAGCGGTTAGCGAGTTACTGCTTACTAATGCAAGTAGGACGTTTTGATGAAGCATTAGAACTTATGGAAGATAAATTGGCTGAACCCTACAGGCAGTCATTAATAGCTGGTTTTAGTGAGGCAAAATCGGCACTACCTAAATTGGGTGCTGAAATCGTGAGTATTTCAGGAGCAGGCCCGACGTTGTTCACTATTTGTAAGTCGTTGGCCGCAGCTGAACATTGTCAGCAGTGGTTGGAAAAAAATTATATTAATGCGCATGGCTTCAGCCACATTTGCAAGCTAGATAATCGTGGTACTCGTGCCATTTCTTTAGGAGTTTAAAATGAACCTCGTAAATTTAAAAGATAAACAACAACAGGTATCCTTTACGGAGGCGGTAAAAACGGGGTTAGGACGAAATCAAGGTGTATTTTTCCCCACTGATTTACGAAAACTCAGCGATGTAGATGCATTACTTGATTTGCCATTTGTAGAGCGAAGTACAGAAATACTTGCACATTTAATTGGCAATGAATTGCCTAAAGATACATTAGCAGACATGGTTCAGCGGGCTTTTAACTTTCCGGTGAAGTTAGAGAAAGTAGATGATAAAAACTATTGCTTGGAACTCTTTCATGGACCAACGCTTGCGTTTAAAGACTTTGGTGGGCGTTTTATGGCTGAATGTGTGGGGTTATTCAATCAAGGTGAACGCGTCACTATTTTAACCGCAACTAGCGGAGATACGGGCGCGGCTGTTGCTCACGCATTTTATAAAAAAGCCAATGTTGATGTGGTAATTTTGTATCCTGAAGGCAAAATATCACTGGCTCAGCAAAAACTATTCACCACTTTAGGTGAAAATATACATTGTTATGCGGTTGATGGTAGTTTTGATGATTGTCAGGCACTAGTAAAACAAGCTTTTTTGGATGAAGAGCTAAAAAGTAAATTAGGACTTAACTCTGCAAATTCAATTAATATAAGCCGTTTAGTGGCGCAAGTTTGTTATTATTTTGAAGCCTTAGCGCAATTACCGAAATCAGAGCGTGATAATGTGCATGTATCGGTGCCAAGTGGTAATTTTGGCAATGTGTGTGCTGCGATGATAGGTTCTGTCATTGGTTTGCCTATTGCTAAGCTATCAGCAACAACAAATCAAAATGACACTGTTCCACGATTTGTTCACTCTGGTGATTGGGCACCAAAAGCAACAATGGAATCATTATCAAACGCAATGGATGTGAGTAAACCTAATAATTGGCCAAGAGTGCAAAGCATGTTGGACTCTGAGCAGTTTAGTAAACATGATTTTTATTCACGTAGCGTGTCTGAGCAAGTGACAGAGAAAGTGATGCGAGAAATTGCCCATAAAGGGTATATCGCTGAGCCACATACAGCTATTGCGTTCGAAGGGCTACGCCATGATAAAGGTGAAAGTAGCATAGGTATATTTTTAGCTACGGCGCATCCCGCTAAATTTAAAGAGTCAGTTGAAAATGTGTTAGGTCAAGAAATTGCGATGCCTCACGTTTTACAAGACGCGTTAGATAAAAGCTGTTTAGCGCAACCGTTGGGTGCAGATTATCAACAATTAAAAGCGGCGATGTTTGAAAAACTGTTATAGAGATTAAAATCGATATATCGTGATGATAGGTATTTAAGAGTCGACTTGCTCGGCTCTTATATTAATAACTTTAATTCACTGGTTTTTATTTATTAAGATTATAAATGTTTAAATAAAAAAATATCATTGCATAAACACTGTGAAATAAATTCAATCCCTGTTTAAATATGCTCACGCCTACAGCATAGGCAATACACGCATTAGAGCGTACAATACGGCTTTTATACCTTTACGTGCCCCTAGGAGACCCCATGTTAGAACGTAACATGAACATTGCAGACTTTGATCCAGAATTATTTAACGCGATTGAGCTTGAAACAACTCGTCAAGAAGAACACATTGAACTTATCGCGTCTGAAAACTACTGTAGCCCACGCGTTCTTGAAGCGCAGGGTTCACAGTTAACAAATAAATACGCAGAAGGTTACCCAGGTAAGCGTTACTACGGTGGTTGTGAGCATGTCGATGTTGTTGAGCAGCTAGCGATTGATCGTGCTAATGCACTCTTTGGCTCAACTTACGCCAATGTTCAGCCGCATGCAGGTTCTCAAGCAAATGCAGCAGTATTTTTAGCGTTGTTAGACGCTGGTGATACTGTACTTGGTATGAGCTTAGCCCATGGTGGCCATTTGACTCATGGTTCTCATGTGAGCTTTTCTGGTAAATTGTATAATGCAGTGCAATACGGACTTAATGAAGCAACGGGTGAGATAGATTATGAGCAAGTAGAAGCGTTAGCGCTTGAGCATAAACCTAAAATGATCATCGGTGGGTTCTCTGCTTATTCTGGCATTGTTGACTGGGCTAAATTCCGAGAAATTGCAGATAAAGTTGGTGCATATTTATTTGTTGATATGGCGCACGTTGCAGGTTTAATTGCTGCTGGTGTATATCCAAGCCCTGTGCCTCACGCACATGTTGTCACTACGACAACACATAAAACACTCGCTGGTCCGCGTGGTGGTTTGATCATTTCGGCATGTGATGATGAAGCGATTTATAAAAAACTGAACAGTGCAGTATTCCCTGGTGGCCAAGGTGGCCCTCTATGTCATGTTATTGCGGCTAAAGCTGTTGCGTTTAAAGAAGCACTTCAACCTGAATTTAAAGCATATCAAACGCAAGTTGTTAAAAATGCTCAAACGATGGTGTCGGTTTTACAAGAACGTGGCTATAAGGTTGTCTCTGGAAAAACTGAAAACCATTTGTTTTTACTAGACCTTATTGATAAAGATATCACGGGTAAAGATGCAGATGCTGCATTGGGTCGTGCCAATATTACGGTTAATAAGAATTCAGTACCAAATGATCCTCGTTCACCATTTGTGACATCGGGTTTGCGTATAGGCTCTCCTGCGATTACGCGTCGCGGTTTTAAAGAGGCTGAGTCTCGTGAACTGGCTGGTTGGATTTGTGATGTACTAGACAATATTAATGATGAGTCAGTACAAGCGGATGTAAAAGAAAAAGTGAAAGCTATCTGTGCTAAATTACCCGTTTACGCATAATTTAGCGCACACAATTAGAGATTTTTGATATCATTAAGGCCGCTATTTAGCGGCCTTTTTTGTATCCAGTTATAAGTGAACAACTATGCATTGCCCATTTTGTACCGCCAAAGACACAAAAGTAATTGACTCGCGCCTTGTGAGCTCTGGTCATCAAGTGCGTCGTCGTCGCGAATGTATTGAATGTCATGAGCGTTTTACCACCTTCGAAGGTGCCGAACTTGTGATGCCAAGAGTGATAAAGCAAGATGGTTCAAGGGAGCCGTTTAATGAAGATAAGCTCATTAATGGGTTACATCGAGCTCTGGAAAAAAGACCTGTCAGTACCGAGCAAGTAGATGAAGTGATTCATGAGATTAAATCTACTATTCGGGCCACAGGTGAACGTGAGATCCCAAGTCATATGATTGGTGAATGCATAATGCAAGCCTTAAAAAAGCTAGATAAAGTAGCTTATGTGCGCTTTGCGTCGGTATATCGCTCTTTTGAGGATGTACGAGAATTTGGTGAAGAAATAGCACGGTTAGGGGATTAGCGGTGTTTAGTGAACAAGATAAGTCATATATGACGCGTGCAATTGAGTTAGCACAGCAAGGTCAATATACCACCACACCAAACCCAAATGTGGGATGTGTCATTGTAAAAAATGGTCGTATTGTTGGTGAAGGCTTTCACCAACAGGCTGGAGAAAGCCATGCTGAAGTTCATGCTCTTCGAGAAGCTGGCACTCAAGCGAGAGGTGCTACGGTTTACGTTACATTAGAACCTTGTAGCCACTTTGGGAAAACACCACCGTGCGCAAAAGGCTTGATTGATGCAGGTGTGAACAAAGTGATTGCAGCTATGGTGGATCCAAATCCACAGGTTGCCGGCCGTGGTTTAGCCATGCTAAAACAGGCGGGAGTTGAAACAGCGTTTGGGTTATTAGAGGAACAGGCTCGGGCCTTAAATGATGGCTTTCTTAAGCGAATGGAATTTGGACTCCCATTTGTAAGTTGTAAGCTGGCAGCGTCAGTGGATGGAAAAACCGCGTTGAGTAATGGTCAAAGTAAGTGGATAACTTCTTCAGCTGCGCGAAGAGATGTACAACTATTTAGAGCCCGAAGTTGTGCTGTCCTTACGGGGGCCGACACCGTTTTAGTTGACGATGCAAAAATGAATGTCCGTGAAAGTGAGTGTGATATTTCTCTTCCTGAAGGTAAGCAATTACGTCAGCCTACCAGAGTCATATTTGATTCACAAAATAGACTCTCACCAAACTTACCTTTGTTTAAAATTGATTCCCCCGTTATTATTTTAAGAACCAGTCTTGATAATTCTCATGACTGGCCGCACTTTGTAGAACAAGTGGTTGTCCCTGATAGCAAATTAAAAATTAATTGTCATGCGGCATTGGCTTTGCTTGCTCAACGCGGTATTAATCGAGTATGGCTTGAAGCTGGGGCAACTTTGGCAGGTGTTTTTCATCAACAAACACTAATAGATGAATTTGTTATTTATCTCGCCCCTAAAATAATTGGCCATGATGGACGAGGGTTGTTTAACACACAAACAATAGCATGCATGAATGATATAGCGACACTTAATTTTACGAGTGTTGAACGCATAGATGAAGACGTTCGTTTAATATTAAGACCAAGCTGATAGAGGCATTATGTTTACAGGTATAATTGAAGCAACCGGCACGCTCACTGAGTTGTCAGCCAACCACGGTGACTTAACTGTTCGAGTAAAAAGTGACACGTTACAGATGAATGATGTGAAGCTTGGAGACAGCATCGCAACCAATGGTGTGTGCCTGACTGTTATTGAAAAGTATAGTGATGGTTTTAAAGCTGACCTATCAAATGAGACTTTACATCTGACATTGTTTGCACAGTATAAAGTGGGTCAAAAAGTGAATTTAGAGAAGGCCTTGCAACCGATATCGCGACTTGGAGGGCATTTAGTGTCAGGTCATGTTGATGGTGTAGCCACGATTGAAAGTGTAACGTCAAATGCACGAGCGATAGAGTATTGGTTAGCAGTACCAGGTGACCTAATGAAATATATTCCTTATAAAGGCTCAGTTGCAATTGATGGTATAAGCTTGACAGTCAATGAGATAAAAGAAAACAAATTTAAACTGACAATCGTACCCCATACGGCACAAGAAACCACCATTGTAGACTTTCAAGTTGGCTCAAAGGTTAATTTAGAAGTCGATCAAATTTCTCGTTATTTAGAGCGTTTGATACAAGGGGCGCAAATGCCAGCGAAAGAATCAACTCTCACAACGAATTTGTTAGCCAAAGCGGGCTTTATAAAGTAACCCGATAGCAAATCAAAATAGACAGGTAAATTATGAATTTAAATAGTGCGCAAGAGATCATTGATGATATAAAAGCCGGTAAAATGGTTATTTTAATGGATGATGAAGACCGCGAAAACGAAGGGGATTTAATTGTGGCAGCTGAACACATTTCGGCTGATACAATTAACTTTATGGCCACTCATGGTCGTGGGCTTATTTGTCTAACAATGACTCAAGAGCGTTGTCAGCAATTAGACTTACCATTGATGGTTCGCAATAATGGTGCACAGTTTTCAACTAACTTTACCATGTCTATAGAAGCTGCGAAGGGCGTAACAACAGGCATATCTGCTGCTGACCGAGCGCGGACTGTGCAAGCTGCGGTAGCCAAAGGTGCCGTACCGCAAGATATTGTACAACCAGGCCACATTTTTCCAATTATGGCACAAGCCGGTGGTGTCTTGACTCGGGCAGGTCATACCGAGGCGGGGTGTGACTTAGCGCGCTTGGCTGGTTTGGAGCCTTCATCTGTTATCGTTGAAATATTGAATGCCGACGGCACGATGGCACGTCGTCCACAGCTTGAGGTTTTTGCAAAGGAGCACGGGATAAAAATTGGCACTATTGCTGACCTCATTGAATATAGAAATCTCAATGAAACAACGATAGAAAAAGTCGCTGAATGTAAATTACCAACTGAGTTTGGTGAATTTAACTTAGTAACTTACAAAGATACAATTGATAGTCAGCTGCATTATGTGATGAAGCGCGGTGAAATCAGTACGAGTGAACCTACATTGGTACGAGTACATTTACAAAGTACATTTAATGATGTGTTACTTTCCGACCGAGGTGCAGATCGTAGCTGGAGTTTGCACAGTGCAATGAAGCACATTAGTGAAAATAATGGCGTGCTTGTGATTCTAGGAAAACAAGAAGATCCAACTGACATTGAAGCGATGGTAAAAGCATTTTCCGCAGAAGATGCTGGCGAAAGTGTTAATCATCGTAAGTTTCAAGGTACATCTCGTACTGTTGGTGTTGGGTCGCAGATTTTGGCCGATTTAGGTATTCAAAAAATGCGTTTAATGAGTATGCCTAAAAAGTATCATGCGCTTTCCGGCTTTCATTTAGAAGTCGTAGAATACGTTGAACCATAATAGCTTCTGAGGCGCATATATTTGCGTGATTAAAGGTTGTTTGGGGAAAGCTAAAGTTGTGCTATTATGCGCACCAATTTGGCAATTGCTCATACCAAGCTACTCCTATGTAAGAGGGTAGGTGTGGTATTACACAAGATTAGGATCATCTAATGAATATTATTGAAGGTAACAAGTACGCGCCAGGCAAGAAATTTGCCATTGTCATATCACGTTTCAATGACTTCATCGGAAGCAGTTTACTTGACGGTGCTGTTGATGAGTTAAAACGCACAGGCGGTGTCAGTGATGATGATATTACTGTGGTATATGTTCCGGGTGCTGTAGAATTGCCTCTTGCTGCGAAACGTATTGCAATGAAGAAAGAGTTTGACGCAATAATTGCACTGGGTGTGATTATTCGTGGTGGTACGCCACACTTTGATTTGGTTGCAAATGAATCCAACAAAGGATTAGCAAGTGTTTCATTAGATTATGATATTCCAGTTGCATTTGGTGTTTTGACCACTGAAAGTATCGAGCAAGCTATTGAACGTGCGGGAACTAAGATGGGCAACAAAGGTGGCGAAGCTGCACTTGGTGCGCTAGAAATGGTTAACGTACTCGATAAAATTTAAGAGGATCCTCAGTGAAACCAGCAGCAAGACGTAAAGCGCGCGTATTAGCACTACAAGCCGTGTACTCATGGCAATTAAGTGGCAACCCAATTGGTGACATCGAGCAACAAATGTTGATTGAAAATGATGTTACGAAAGTGGATGTTGAGTATTTTAAAGACTTAGCGCGTGGCGTTGCAGTTAATCAAAAACAGCTTGATGAAATTGTTACTCCTCACTTATCTCGTCCATTTGATGATTTAGATATGGTAGAAAGAGCTGTACTTCGCGTGAGTGCATATGAACTTAAATTCCGCGAAGACGTTCCTTACAAAGTTGCTATCAATGAAGGTATTGAGTTAGCTAAAATATTTGGTGCAGAAGACAGTCATAAGTTTGTCAATGGAGTGCTAGATAAAGCGGTTAAAGATATCCGCAAGTAAGGGCAACAAAAAGGAGAGCCGGCGTTGGCCGGCTTTTTTGTGTATGAAGGAATTTGAATTAATCAATCGCTATTTCACTGGTCGAGGCGTTGCACGACGAGATGTAGATTTAGGGATTGGAGATGATTGTGCACTTGTTAACGTTCCTGAGCATTGTCAGTTAGCAATAACAACAGACACGCTTGTTGAGGGCGTTCACTTTTTTTCAGATATACCACCTCGGGCATTAGGTCACCGAGTTTTGGCTGTTAACCTAAGTGATTTAGCTGCAATGGGGGCAGAGCCAACTTGGGTGTCGTTAGGCTTAACATTACCCAATATTGACCCAAATTGGTTAGATGAGTTTACTGAAGGCATGCATGAGATAGCTGAATATTTTAATGTTCAGATTATCGGCGGAGATACGACTCAAGGGCCACTGACCATCACTATTTGTGCTAAGGGCATTGTACCGAAAGGAAAAGCTTTGACTCGTTCAGGTGCAAAGGTTGGTGATTGGATTTATGTCACAGGTTCTTTGGGTGATGCAGGGTTGGCCATTGAAAGCCGCAAAAATAGCTGGCAATTAGACGATGAGGCGTTTGCCAGTGCATTACAGCGCTTTCATTTTCCATCGCCACGTGTTGCAGCAGGACAAGCTTTACGAGGTATAGCTTCGTCTGCGATAGATATTTCGGATGGGTTAGTTGCCGACTTAACGCATATATTGCGCCAATCAGGTGTTGCAGCTCAAATAAATGCAGATATGGTTCCGATGTCAGACGCGTTACGAAACAGCGTATCAGTAGAGCAATCTTTACAATTAGCGCTGGCATATGGTGATGATTATGAGTTGCTGTTTACTGTTTCTGAAGGAAGTAAGCTTGCTATGGAGGCAAAGCTACGTCAGTACGGTGTTGAGCCGGTATGTATTGGCCAAATCCAAGCAGGAGATGGCAATATCGAATTATTATATGAAAACCACCCTTGGCCTTTTCCAAAGACTGGTTTTGAGCACTTTAGCTAGGAGAAGGTTTGGCTAAGCAGTTTAATTTAAAGCGACCCCACCAGTTTTTTGGTTTAGGGTTTGGCTTAGGGTTATCTCCTGTCGCACCTGGTACTGTTGGTACATTTGCGGCTTTACCCTTTATTTTTATTACTTACAGTTACCCACTGTGGTTGCAGTGTGTGTTTGCGATTGTGATTAGTGTTTTTGGCTTGTGGGCTTGTGGGCAAACGGCGAAAGACGTACAAGTACATGATCATCCAGCTATTGTATGGGATGAAGTCGCAGGGTTCTATATTACAATGTTAGGTGCGGCATTAAGTTGGCAAACTTTACTTGCTGGGTTTCTGTTGTTCCGTTTCTTTGATATTGTAAAACCTGGGCCGATTAAATTATTAGACAAGCGCTTAAAAGGCGGCTGGGGAATAATGGCGGATGATATTTTAGCAGGTGTTTTTTCATTGATTTGTTTACAGGCTTTGCTGAAAACGGGTGTTTTAGCAGGCTAATTTAGGCTGATATTTGTGACTAAGAAAAGAACGTTAGTAACGACTTGTTTGTTTTTTATTTTGGGGGTGGTTTTATTTGCAAACACCGCTTCTGCAGCAATCAATGATTACGTTGTAAAACAATGGAATTTACAAAACGGTTTACCGTCACAATCTATCGCCAGTATTGTGCAAGATAATAATGGGTATATTTGGCTGGGTACGCAGTTTGGCTTAAGTCGTTTTGATGGGCATAAGTTCACTAATTTAACTACCCAGAACAGTGCTTTTTTACAATCGAATGCCATTCATAAGTTGATTATTGATAAGTACGGCATGTTATGGATAGGCACTCGTCGTGGCTTACATCGCTTAAATCCTCAAACATTAGAAGCACAAACCTTTAATATTCAAGGACCGGTTCGTGATTTACTGCAAGATCACGATGGCGGTATCTGGATTGCGTCAAATGGTTTGTATTACGTCTCTGCTGAGAAGTTGTCTGAAAAGAATGTGAAGCGCGAGGCATTAAGTCTGACGCCTAGAAAGATCAATCAAATTGTTGGTTCAGTAACACGCATGGCACTTTCATCTGATGGTATTTGGTTGGTCAACGAGCACCATTTATTGAAGATTAAAGAATCAAGGTCGGTCAGTAACACGGAGTTTCGCTTAGAACTTGCAAGTAAGTTGTCTTTACCTCGACAGTTGGCACAAACCATTATCCATGATTTATCGTGGATAGATGGTCGACTTTACCTCGCATCCGAATTAGGTGCTTACTTCCTTGATATCGATGAAGTGATAAGACGGTACGATGAAATTGGTAATACGGCCGTATACAAGTTTCAAGGTGATGAAGATGGGGGGTTTTGGGTATCTACATCAAATGAGTTGATGTATAGGGAGTCCAATGGTAATTGGCAATCAGTTAAACCGACTCAATCAGATCAAAATATATGGTTTTCAGATATTTTTAAAGATCGTGAAGATAATATTTGGTTGGGTAGCTTAAATGAAGGCTTGTGGTTTGCGCATTCAGGCAAAGTAGAGAGGCACCAAGTTGGACCTTTAAGTAACCAAGGTGTTACTGCAATAACTCAAGCTGAAGATGAGTCTGTTTGGGTTTCTAGTCGATTGGGCATAGGTGTGTTGAGTGATGGAGATACATATCGGCAAGTTTTGTCTATGCAGCAGTTGCAACGGCGCCAAGTTTTTGATTTGGAGTTTCAAGGAAGTCGCCTATATTTAGGTACAGAAAAGGGGGTATTACTTTACGAACAAGGTAAGATATATACTCTGCCATTCATTGAGTTAAGAGATAATCCCGTTTTCTCAATTAGTACATCAAATAAAGGGGGTTTGTGGCTCGGTACTGGTCGTGGACTATATCGATTAGATTACGCAGGCTTAACGCCATTCGCATACAACTCCTTCCTAGGTAGTCAATACATTACATTCGTTTTAGATTTACCGAACTTTGGCTTCATTGGCACAAATAAAGGTGCTTACCAATACAATGAACGTGGTATTGAAAAGCTGGGGGGACATACCTCCCTTGATGTCGCTTATGTTACGAGTATTTTACATCTTGACGGTATCTCTACGCTTATAGGCTCACGAAGCCATGGGTTGTTTTATAAGACTGATGAGGGTCTTTGGCACCAACTAGATGCGTCAAACGGATTGCCTTATGGTTCAATTAATTCTCTTTACTATGATAAACAGTTTGAGCAAATTTGGGTGAGTACAAAAAAGGGCGTGTATAGAATGCCTGCACCGCAATTTAAGAAGAACATCGATAATTTGAGAGTAGAGCAAGTCATTAGCCAATTTGACCGTCAGTTAGATGGTAAAGCGAGTCAATGTTGCTCTGGCTTTGGCCATGATGCAGTTATGGAAACGCAAAGTGCAATTTGGTATCCGAGTTCTCAGGGGATTGTTGAGATACCAAAAGACGTTAAGTTGTTTGGGGCTGATGAATTAAAGCCCAAAATAGAAGCGCTTTATACACAAGAAAGGCGGATTTCGAGTTCTGAACTGATGGCACCTATTTTGTTAGGTAACGGGGAACGCGATATTACGGTTCAATACACCGCGATTGATTTTTATGCACCTAAAAGTATCGAGTTCAGATACCGTTTATCGAGTAAAGAAAAAGGTGAGTGGCGCGATGCTCCAGAAGGTCAAGAAGCCATTTATACCAACTTACCACCTGGGGAGTATATCTTTGAACTCGAGGTTAAGCGTCGAGGGGAGGACTGGTCTAAAGCGAGAGCAAAACATGTCGCGATTTCATTACCGAGACGTTTTGATGAAACTATTTATTTTCGTCTCGTGATCACATGTGGTTTTATTTTCTTGTTTTACCTTATTTTTTGGGTATTTAGAGCACAGGAAAGACGTAAGCAAATGGCATTAGAAAACTTAGTGGCTGATCGTACTACCGAATTAAGAAAAGCCAATGAAAAACTAAACCAAGTTAATACCCAGTTAAAGCTAGTGAGCCATACCGATGAATTAACAGGGTTGCGTAGCCGCCGCTTTTTGTTCGACCAATTGCCGAAAGATGTGGAGCATTATCAGCGAAATGCACAATCGTTACAGCAGCAAAATAAACGATTGGTATTAATGATTTTGAATATTGATAGCTTTAGTAAGATTAATGATACACATGGTCCAATTGGTGGAGATAGTTGCCTTCAGCAATTGGCTACATTGTTAAATATGCGCACACAAGGCTCTGATTATGTCGCGCGTTGGAGTGGTGATGAGTTTTTGTTGTTACTACGAGATTTTAAACGTGACGAAGTGGTAGATTACGTAGGGGACTTATGTAAGGCCGTGGCAGATTTTGAGTTTAATCTACCGAATGGTAAATCGATGAAAATGACGGTGTCTATGGGTTGGTCTTTTTACCCATTACCATTGCTTGGTGGTCAGGTGATTGGTTGGGAGGCATCCGTGAACCTTGCTGATATTGCGTTACACCAAGTAAAACATCGAGGCGGAGATGGCGCTGCAACGATTATTTTCGATGAACAACTAGATGCATTCGAGTTCGAGCAAAGCAGTAATATTGAATCACAATTGCAAACATTACAGGAAAATGGTTTGGCTGAAGTGAAAGTATGGATGCGATGAACAGAACTGCTAATTACGCTACTTTCTGCATAACCATTGATAATACATCACCCAGTCAGCTATGAAGGAATAGAGTGGGTATTTAAATGTAGCAGGTGTGTTTTTCTCAAATATAACATGACCAAACCATGCAAACCCGTAACCTGTAATGGGTATGAAAATAAGAGTGCTTGCAGATTGCATTAAGCATGATGTAATGATGAGTCCGATAACGCATGTACAACCAATATAATGCATCCCTCGGCATGCAGGTTGACGATGTTCACGTAAATAAAACACATAAAAATCAGAGAATGAGTTGAATGAGGGGGTCTTTTTAGTCATCAAGTTAATTCTCTGTTCGATAAAAAAGGAGCTATACGCTCCTTTTTTTACTTAACAAGTGTATTGATGGTATGCAGTATCCCTTGCGCAGACAAGCCCATCTCATCGTGAATTTCATCTTGTGTCCCATGTTTGATAAATTCATCAGGAATACCCAGATGGTTAATTTTTGTTACTACCCCAATACTGGAAAAGAACTCACTGACTGCGCTACCAGCACCACCGCATATTGCGTTATCTTCAATCGTGATAAAGTGATTGTGAGATTGTGATAGCTCAGTTAGTAGTTGCGTATCAAGTGGTTTAATAAAGCGCATATCAATCAAAGTAGCATCATGTTCATCAGCAGCCAGCTGTGCATTTTCAAGTAATGTACCAAAGTTAAGAATAGCCACTTTATTACCATCTCGAATACGCTTTGCTTTACCTAGTTCCAATGCCTGCATTTGCATTTGAATTTCCGCAGTGCCTGCACTGCCTCTAGGATAGCGCACTGCAACAGGTTGGTTACATTGAAACCCTGTATAGAGCATTTTCCGACATTCGTTGGTATCACTGGGTGCCATAATAACCATATTTGGAATACAGCGCATAAAGCTTAGATCGTAGGCACCTTGGTGTGTTTCGCCATCAGCTCCCACAATACCAGCCCTGTCAATAGCAAATAGTACGGGCAGGTTTTGTAATGCGACATCATGAATTAACTGATCGTAAGCTCGCTGTAAAAAGCTAGAATAAATTGCGACAACAGGCTTTAAGCCTTCACATGCAAAACCCGCTGCGAGTGTAACTGCATGCTGTTCAGCAATCGCAACATCAAAGTATTGCTGCGGATACTGTTTTGAAAACTGCACCATGCCTGAGCCTTCTCGCATCGCAGGGGTGATTGCCATCAGCCTCGGATCTTGTTCAGCCATATCACATAACCATTGACCGAATACTTTCGAGAATGTAGCCGCGGCTGGTTTAGATTTAGGCAAGCTATGGATGGTAGGATCAAATTTTGGTACGGCATGATAGCCAATTGGGTCGGCCTCAGCAGGTTCATAACCTTTTCCTTTTTGTGTTTTAATATGAAGTATCTGAGGCCCTTTTAGGTTGCGCATATTACGCAATGTATCGACAAGCATGTTGACATCATGACCATCAATTGGCCCTATGTAATTGAGGCCTAATTCCTCAAAGAACGTGCCTGGTATCACCATCCCCTTTAGGTGTTCTTCTACTTTGCTTGCCAGCTCTTTAACAGGGGGGACGCCAGACAATAATTTTTTACTGCCCTCGCGGATATTCGTATAAAAACTGCCAGAGAGTATTTTCGCAAAGTGATTGGTTAATGCACCGACATTTTCAGAAATAGACATTTCGTTGTCATTTAATATGATCAACATGTCTGATTTTATATCTCCAGCATGATTCATTGCTTCAAATGCCATGCCTGCGGTAATTGCACCATCACCAATTACAGCCACAGTTTTACGACCTTTGCCTTCTTTTTTAGCTGCAATTGACATTCCCAATGCTGCTGAAATAGACGTACTAGAATGACCAACACTGAACGTATCGTATTGGCTTTCTTCCCGGTAAGGAAAAGGGTGCAGACCTTCTTTCTGTCTAATAGTATGAATTTGATCGCGTCGGCCGGTCAAAATTTTATGAGGGTAGGCTTGATGACCAACATCCCAGATCAGTCGGTCTTCAGGTGTATTATAGACATAATGAAGTGCGACAGTGAGTTCCACGGTCCCTAAGCCAGATGCAAAATGGCCACTACTTTGCGAAACTGAGTTAAGCAGATAATCCCTCAACTCATTACTAAAAGAAGGTAATTTATGTTGCGGTAACTGGCGCAGTTGCTCAGGCTCTTCTGCTAAAGCCAATAAAGGGTACTTGCTACTATCAAATATCATTGTATTTATATATGTCCTACTCAAACCTTGCGTAATTATATACAAAGCCAGTGGTTAATTTTATCTATTTATGCAACTTCGTCATTAATACGTCATGAATTGACGTTAATGATCGCGTTCAACTATGTATTTTGCTAATTGTGCGAGCAACTCTGTATCTGCATTAATATGATTGAGCTTTTCTATTGCTTGTGTTGTTAGAGCTTGCGCTTTTTGTTTTGCTCCAGGCATACCAAGTATTGCAGGATAAGTCGACTTATTATTGCCTATATCAGAACCTTGTGGTTTACCGAGCGTATAGGTGTCACCTTCAATATCTAAGATGTCGTCTTGAACTTGAAATGCGAGCCCGATATTCTGTCCATACTGCTGTAATGTTGTAAAGTCAGTCTCATTCATATTTGGAGAACAAAGGGCACCTAATTCAATTGCACAGGTCAACAAAGCCCCAGTTTTTAAGCGGTGAATTTTTTCTAACTCGTCAAGGCTAACAACTTTATCAGTTGCGGCAATGTCTAATGCTTGACCGCCGACCATTCCTTGTAATCCAGCAGCTTTTGATAGTACTTGAATCATGCGTAATTGACGAGATTCAGGTATAGCAAAGCGGTGCTCTGCAATTAACTCAAATGCGAGGCTTTGCAGCGCATCGCCGGCTAAAATAGCTTGTGCCTCATTAAACTGTATATGGCATGTGGGTTTTCCGCGTCGTAAGTCATCGTCATCCATTGCGGGAAGGTCATCGTGAACGAGGGAGTAACTATGAATACATTCAATAGCAGCTGCAATAACATCGAGATCTTCAATACGAGCGCCGAGTATATTACCTGTTGCATACACTAAAAATGGCCTTAAACGCTTACCGCCATTATTGATACTGTAAAATGTTGCGGCCTTGACTGTTTCATCGGTGATTAAATCTTGCTTAAAGTAATTACCGATAAACTGACTAACTCGCTGTTGAGCATTGCTTATTTCTATTTTTAAATTCACAACTTAATCCGTACTGCCTGTGAATGGTATTGTATCGCTTTGCGTGTCACTACCCATAAGGATGGCTACTTTTTGTTCTGCTGTGTGTAACTTCTGATTTGATGCATTAGCCAGTAAAATACCTCTTTCAAATTGTTTCAATGACTGCTCCAAAGTCAGCTCACCTTGTTCCATTGCACTCACAATGCTTTCTAGCTCGTGTATCGCTTCTTCAAAGCTGAGGTTTTCTGGTTTCTTTACAGCCATGGTCACGTCTCTTTATTGGGCTTATTGGATAAAAGAGCTCAATTTTAGGGGCAATAGCGTACTAGGTCAAAGATAAGCGTATTTTTTTACGCTAAACTGTGAGGTAGATACTCATACGCCTTTGTTCGCAATTTTTCGGGTTTTTAATATAATTGGGTTAAGATATTCAGTAGCTTGCCGATAAACAACAAGGCTGGTACTTTCTCTTTATAAGAGGATGTGTCGCATAGGCACCTTATTAGGTTACAGCGCATAGCAGTCAGAATTAGAAAAATAGTAGATAAGACTCTCTGGAGGGGATGTGGATTTAGCAACAGTAATAGGTATATTGGGCGCGATTGGCTTGATTGCCATGTCTATGTTTATGAGTAGTGACGGTGAAGTCGCTATGTTTGCTGACTCCGCCTCAGCCGTTATTGTATTTGGTGGCTCACTTTTTATCGTTTTGTCTAACTTCACAATGCCGCAATTTTTCGGTATTGGCAAAGTGATGGGAAAGGCGTTCATGTTTAAGATTGAAACGCCAGAAGAGCTAATAGAAAAAGCTGTAGAACTTGCGGATTCAGCGCGAAAAGGTGGTTTTTTAGCCTTAGAAGAAGCTGAAATACCGAATGCATTTATGCGTAAAGGAGTTGACATGTTAGTCGATGGCCACGACGCAGATGTAGTAAGAGCGACACTACAAAAAGATATTTCCTTAACTTCTTCTCGCCATGAACAAGGTGCGTCATTATTTAAATCTTTGGCTGATATTGCACCTGCAATGGGGATGATTGGTACATTGATTGGCTTAGTTGCGATGTTATCTAACATGGATGACCCTAAAGCCATCGGTCCTGCAATGGCAGTTGCTTTGTTGACGACCCTTTATGGTGCTTTTTTGGCGAACGTTGTGGCGATCCCGATTCAGGTAAAGTTGGAATTGCGAAAGGATGAAGAGGAGCAAAACCAACGACTAATATTGGACGCGATTCTCGGAATTCAGGATGGCCAAAACCCTAAGGTAATAGAAGGGATTTTGAAAAATTATTTGGCTGAATCAAAACGCGGCACTGATAAAGAGGAGTAAGCATGTCTGACGAGCAAGAGTGTAAATGTCCCCCACCAGGCTTACCGGCTTGGATGGGCACCTTTGCAGATTTGATGTCACTACTTATGTGCTTCTTTGTGCTGTTACTTGCTTTCTCCGAAATGGATGTACTGAAGTTTAAACAAATTGCGGGTTCAATGAAGTTTGCATTTGGTGTGCAGAATAAAATAGAGGTTAAGGATATCCCTAAGGGGACCAGTGTAATTGCAATGGAGTTTACCCCTGGTAAGCCTGAGCCTACGCCAATCGAGACAATTCAGCAGCAAACCGTGGAAATGACGCAGCAAATGTTAGAGTTTCAGGCTGGCGATGAAAGTTCTGCTGGCGGGCGACAGGAGCAAAGAGGTAACAAGCGAGGCGGCGAGTCACAAAGTACCTCACAAGAACAATCTATGCAGCAGGCCGTTTCTTCAGCAGACCAAGAACAAGTCGATGAGTTAGTTAAAAAAATAGCCCAGCAATTGGAAAAACAAATCATGGATGGTGCAATTGAACTCGAATCTTTGGGGCAGCAAATCATCATTCGTATTCAAGAGAATGGCTCCTTTCCATCAGGCAGTGCATTTTTACAACCAAAGTTTAAACCAGTAATACAAGATATTGCGGAATTACTGAAGGATGTACCCGGTGAAATAACGGTATCTGGACATACCGATGATTTTCAAGTGACCAACGAGCTTTACAGTAATAATTGGGATTTATCAGCAACCAGAGCGGTTGCGGTTGCAACTGAAATGGTGAAAGCGAGAGGTTTTGATAAAAACCGGTTGGTGGTTGTAGGTCACGCAGACACAAGACCGATGGTACCCAACGAAAATGATATAGACAGAAGACGTAATAGAAGAGTCGAAATATCAATCTTACAAGGGAAGGCTAAAGAGTCGGAGCCTATTGAAGTGAGAGAAAACTAAGCAAAACTTGATTGTGATAACAAATTGGGCTACTTTACGAAAGCTCAACTCAAATAAGGAGAAACTAATGTCAATTAAAAATTCATATGTGTATTTACCAGGTGGTAACGGTGAAGGCACAGACCCAAAAGATTAGCCGGAGCGCTTAATATTGCAATACTATGGTTAACTCAATGCTTCCTGATAATATAGATGCAATTCTCTTACTGATAAGAGATCATGCAATGGCAATTACGTTTATTGCTGTTGCAATTTTCACTATTTTAGGTGATAGACAGGCGCTGCGTTATGCTGGCTTATGTGCAATATTTTATGTGATGGGATATTTTCTTTATGACTTTTTCCTAAAAGTTGATGGAGGTCAGTATATATTCCGCTATATTGTATGGGCGTTAAACGACATCGTATTCATGGCCATTTTGGCTTACTGGGCGATAAAAGATAAAGTGTATATTTGGCAAAGTGTTATTGCCCAGCTGGTTATTTTACCGGCGCCTTTATTACAATTGTTTCGCTTAATAGATCGTCATATGTTAGATCTAACGTATTCAGAGTATCTATATCGAACTATTTTGCCACTAGTAAACATCACTATCGTATTATTGTGCTTTGCCCCTTTGGTGATGCTACTCAACCGAAACACTATGGTAGAAAAACACACTTAAGTTTAGCCATCAATTGATGGCTAAACTTACCCTAACGATGGAATTGCACCAAACATTTGTAGTGTTTGAGCCGATATAATGGTTAAACCACACAGTGCAGCGATGACCAATCCGATATTACCACCTTTCACTTGATAGCCATTACGAATTACGCTGTCTTTACGTTGCGTCCAAACCATCATCACAGGCAAAAATATTGCTAACACTACTAGGGCAATTGCGGCATAGCCTAGCGCCATTATGAACCCCTGTGGATAAAATAGCGCAAACCCAAGCGGTGGTAGAAACGTGATTAAAGCGGTTTTTACTCTGTCTTTTTTGGTGTTTCCTTTCTTAAAAGCGTCCGCAAAAAAATCAAATAACCCTAAACTGACACCAAGGAAAGAGGTGGCAAGAGCCAAATCTGCAAAAAGGGTAACGAAAGTGGACACACTAGGGTTATGTGCTATCTCAGCAATGTTTTGTACAAAGCCTTGAAGACCTTGACTACTTAACAAGTTTGATTGGCTCATGACACCTTGGCTGAGTAATTGCCAGCCGATATAAATAACCAATGGTAATGAAGCCCCAAACATCATTACACGACGTAAAGACTTTATATCTAGGCCTACGTACTTAACGATTGATGGGATAGAACCATGAAAACCGAATGATGTAAATACGACAGGAATAGCGCTAATGATAAGCCCCTGTTCTATTGGCATATCTAACAGGTGAGCGCCTTGTACATATGGAGTTAAGACAAAAAAGAGACAGGCAAGTACAATGATTTTGACTGTAAACAAAAGGCGATTTAATTTATCAACAGTACTGGTTCCAGCTGTGACAATAATAGCAATGGTAATGGCCAGCATAATTGAACCGACTTGTGGAGCAACGTTGATATTAAGCAGATCACTGAGCTTACTTTGCAATTGCGCTCCCCCACCGGCAATATAAGCTGCACACAAGGCATAAAATAAGAATACCATGGAGAAGTTCGCAATATACTGGCCTTTTTTTCCTAAGATAGACTTTGCTAAGGTATTTAAAGTTGAATCTACATTCGCGTATTGATGGAGTTCTAGCATCAATAATGCGGTATACGTCATAAGTAGCCATGAAAGTACTAATAGAATCAATGCAGTACTAAACCCGAGTCCAGCTGAAGCTATGGGAAGTGCGAGCATTCCTGCGCCAATGGTTGTACCTGCGACGATCAGCATACTCCCGATAGTTTTATTTTTAAGCACACATTGCCCTTTTGTTTGTGAGAGACACAGGAAGATATAACGGTAGTAAGAAAAATGAAATAGTTTTACTACAAATCAATGTTAAAGATTGTAACTTATGTTGTACATAGAAGAGAGGGAAGTTGGATATT
>NZ_JAGJEF010000028.1:0-56381 GCF_018100875.1 Pseudoalteromonas sp. MMG012 | reverse complement strand
ACCCTGAGCTAGTTTGTTGTTTAATAACATTAGGAATTAGCAATTTATCACCATCATCATTATTTCTTAATGCTTCACTTCTTACTGAAAAAACAAAAGAAAAAATAGCTGAACGTGTTAGCTGAAAAAGCACCTCCAAGTTACTGATAAACTCATCTTTTTCAATGAAGACAATTTCCTTTTGGAAAGAAAAGTTTTCGTAAGCCTTTAGCGCACAGCTTTTGTTTTCATTGTTGTATAAAACAACAAACTCATGCTCAAGCGAGTTTCTATAATCTTTGAAAAGTGACCATTTTCCTAGTTTATGCTCGTTTAAATCAGTGGCTATACTATACAAAGCTAGCAATCCGGGATTATTGACCTCATTGAATTTATCAATTCTGTTGTTTTGAGATAACTTCCAGAAATTATGAAAATATACTTTTTTATCTGAAGGATATAGATCAAACATTTCACAGATGCCAATACCTATTTTATCAAGTATTCCGAAACATAACCGAAACGCTGTTCTAAGTTTTTCGACTTCATACCCCAATATTTCAAAATCATTAAGTTCTGAATAAGCCGATTCTACATGCAGCTCATCATCTGCCTCATTAAAATAGTCATAAAATAATTTTCTAGCAAAGGAGAACTCTGATTTGATTCTGTTTAACAGCTTTTCCATAGGAATAACAAAATCCCCAGAAATCCCCCCAGTAGTTGGTATTGTTAAGTTATCTTGAGAACTTCCTATACATTTGCAATAAAGCCCATGTTCCGAAAGAGATAAATAATTATCAAGACAGAACTTTCTATAATCACTTAATCCTTCATATTCTTCTTCTGTTATGTGTTCGTCATCATCTATTTCTATATATTCTTCTTTACAAATCTCTTTAATTTTTGATTCAGTTATTTGAATATTTTCCAGATAATAATCCCGATATTGAGGTGGTACATATCCACTTTCTAATGCCTTTGTGTAGCCCTTTTTTATTTCCGATAACATCTGAATAGAATAGCTATTTGATATTTCATTTAGCATTTTCAACGAATCCGACCTGTTAATCCAAGATTGAGCAATACTGCTAGATGCTTGGTTTACTTGATCATACAACGCTAATGACTCAACTATTCTAAATTGCTGTTTTAACGAATTTGCTAAGTTAGTTTTGTATTCGAGAGGAGTTTCACTCGGATGTTTTTGAATCGCTTCCCACAAAAGGGACTTGTGTTCGATCAATTGCTCAATAGTACCGAAATCATGCTCGAAAGGATTTTGGGCTGTAATTAAATTAGATTTAGCATTTGCCAAAAAGTAACAGTAAGAAGAATCATGAACTATTTCTTTGAAATTATTTTCATTTTTAGTCAGAAGATCAATTCCTATATTACTTGCTTTTTCATTGTGTGCTAAGTGCCCAATGTCGATGAAAAAGCCTGATATTTTGAATAGCCTGCTTAGGTAATTTGTATGCTCTAATGATTTTAATTTCTTTATTTCTCTTAGAGTTCCTAACGCTAAATTCATAGCATTATCGAATTCCCCCATCTCAATCAAGCTATTGATCTTATCCAAGTCATTATCAATCTCTAACATGCTCACTCCATATTATCTATTTCTAGAACCACTTTCCCAACCTATTGTTTTATAATCAATACTAGTTATCTAATATCTGGTTTTAACCTTTTTTATATTTTTCAAAGTAAATTATTTTCTCTAATTCGACAGGGCCTTTAGACAACCCTAACCTCATTGCTGGGGTTACTTTATATTTTTTCGAAACATCACAGTAGTTGTAAAACACACGATAGATATCAGCCAGTTTTTGGTACATCGCTGGATTGTAAGGGCTGTATCCATTCCATATTCGGTGTCTATTAGAGCCTGACTGAAACGGTCTTTCGAAAATACTCACCCTACGTCTTAGTTTTTGGAAAAAACGGTCTACAGCGTGCAGAGAGCCTTTACGGTATAAGTTTGCTTGATGATTCAAGTCAAATCGTTCAATGTTGGTAAAAGCCGATATCATTTTATTTGGTTCACCCATAAATGGAGTTGGATTCTTAATCCAAGAATCTACTGTACCTTCAGGTTGATAAGGAGAAGCTATATCATCAATAATCATCTGATTTATAATTGTGGTGCGCTGCTTTCTATTTAAAGACTCATAAGGACTATTAGAATATTTTTCGATGGCATCTTTCGCTTTTTGGAATTCTTGTCGTTTAACATCGACAGTTAATTCTTTATCCATATTAACTAAAAAACCATCACATTTTCCTTCCAAAATTTCTTCTTTGAATGCAGCTAAAAGCCATGTTTTCATTCCTGCATCCAAATCTAAATAAAAACGGGTCATTTGCGCATTTTGCGTTAATTTTTTAATCAGAAAAAAGTGTGCAGCCATTGTATATTCGTTATGAACTTCCATACCCTGAGATGGTAATGCCGTGAATTTGTCAAAAAGCTCTGAGGATTGCTCTTCGTCTTCTAGCATATCTTGTGTTTTGTTACTTATATACTCAAGTTGAGAGCCTGATAACCGTTTTTTCTTGTTGGCTCGGTCTATTTTGCTCTGTTCAAAATCAACATTTAGCCATAGCCTAGCAAATTTTCGATTATGCTTTAACTTCTCAGAATCCTTGATTTCTTGTGCCTGTTCTTCAACTTCATGGGGATCAATATCGGGGTCGTAATTGAAGTTAAAGGCCAAAACATAATCAGTAGTTAATTCAGCGGTAGCTATGCCGTAAAACTCACAGTTCTTTTTGCTTTTTCTGTTTGTCCAATTGCTCTTTTGAACTATTCTATCTGTGCATAAATAAAGGCGTTCATGTGATTTTGATTCAAATAGTCTGCGCTCACGCTCTGCGACAAATGCCATACATTGCCTATGTAGGAAGTTAATACGTCTGTATATAGCTCCCATGCTTAAATCAAAACGAAATTCCATAGCCCTAAAAGGCGATTTACTTACTAAGCTTTTGAAAAATGCTTTATTTATTTCAGACTTCTCATGTACACGGTCAATAGGTCTGCCTGTTGGAGACTTCCCACAAACTTTGCATTTAAAGCGAGGAACCCCTTTTGCTGTGTAACCGTTTTTCTTAATTTTATATTCTTCAGTTTCGTGTGATGGGCATTCAGGATTGGTGCAGACCGTTCCCGGTTTAATAAGATATGAGCTAATACGTTCATATTCTTCATGAACAGCGATGTTACTTTTTAATGAGTAGTAGACTTGATTATTATTGCCAGATAAAGCTTTTATCTGCTCACAAGATTTGCACTTAATGGTATTGCCAGTGATGGCATAGTAAGGGTCGGATTCTCGGACTTGACGATTTATTTTATTTTTATTATATTCTTGGAATAGTTCGGTCTCTCTTGCCTTTCCTGGTGTCAGGCCAAAATTCTCACATCTAGTAAACTTACAACAATTTACCTGAATTCCTTTGAATTTGGCTGGTATCCTTGGTGGTTTCTGCTGGCAAGATTTTTTGCTCATAAAAAAGTGCTACACTGTCTGTAAATACAGTAGTATAGCACCTTTTAGATAGTTACCTAGTTTTTAGCACCACGCAACCGTATCAGCTTGCTCAGTGGGCGTTTTTTTGTTTGTACTACAACCCACTAATCATTATCAGTGTCAGCTCACATAAGCTTTAGTTTGCGCTATTTGTTTAAACACGAACAATAATGATGTGACATCGTCATATTCCGGTTAAGGCACTGTATCGAGCTGGTTTTGTAAACTGCGGATCTCTTCTTGTATCGCGGGAATTAAGTGAAAATTAGCCTCTCGTGTGGCAATACGCCGTTTAATACAAGGTGTATCCAAATATTGAACTTGCCAATAACCTGGGAATAACGTTTTATCTTGCAGTAACCTTAAGAATTCTGCATTACCGCCTTCATCGTACATCTTTGCAATTGACTGTTGAAAAACACTTAACGCGACTCTAGGTACTGTCACCTCTTCAAAAGGCCTTAACCCCTCAGCCAGTCTGGTATTATCAAGTTCAGCAATTAAACGGCTTACTGACCCCTCAACCAGACTCTCATCAATTCGACTCATCAACCTCTGTAGCTGCGGGCTATCTTTAAGAACAATCAGTAAAGAAGACAACCCTGCTGTACTGGCTTGTTGAAACGCTATTTCCACATAGCTGAGTGCACGAACGATATGCTGCTGTGCTTTGCTCGCATCTTCGTCCATGATGAACTCAGCTTCAGAAAGATCATCAATAATTAATGTACTTATTCCTGCATCCCACTCGCCAATTGCCGTTAACCTTTGTGCTGCTTTATACGACAACGCTCGGCTTATTTCATCATTCACTCCTGAAGCCAACGCGCGTAATGCACCTATATCACCGCCAAATGCAGCGTCCTGCAACATTTTAACATCCATTTTTAGATAATTCTGCATATTGTCAGAGACAAGGTTGTTATTCACATGTGAAAGAGGCCCCATTTCTTTCTTTTCTAACCAATCTTGATATTGATTGTAAGCATACGCTTGATCCTCTTTTGACAGGTCTTGCGCCGCAATACACCAGTTGCCCTCGTAATTAAAAATTTTAGGTTTAGATAACCCGCCAAGTTCAAGTGCCGAAGTACGTATCGTGTCTGCTTTTATTTTTAACATATTGATGCGCTGATTGTGTGTTTCTTCATGCTCTAAAAGTGTTTCTGGCTGCTTTTCTTCTATTATTTGTCTTTCGGTCCTTTCAGGTGCCATATGAGTACTTTCTTCACTATTTAGCTCATATAAAAAAAGGCAAAATATCGCGATCCCGAGCTGTAATTTTTTACTCACCATGTTCCATATCCCTATTGGCGACAGTGCTGATTCACTTTATCTATAATTTATAGTTGCGTGCTAGCTTTCATATGGTATCAATGCACACATCACACTTTTCCTATTGTTTTACTATTAATCCTTTTGAATGATGATTCTCTATTGATGTTGTTAACTCCTTGAGCTTCAATCTATTCCATGATTTGTACTCATTTTAACAACGCACAAAAGTATATTGTATACAATTTAGATCTTCAACCTTAAAAAGGGACAGTTTTCGCTGTCGTCATGGATGGTGGTGGTAATAGTCAAAAAGTGACTCTCGATTCTGTGGTTTAATACCTAATTGTCATTTGAAAGCGGGTAAGATCTTTATTTCACTGTAAATAATGCAATAAACAGTTACAACTGTGAACAAATACTGACAAAACGTGTCCCTATATTGTTCGTCATCCATACCTAAAAAGTGGCAAAGCAACCTCAGTTATGCTTTGATTAAGGTTTGCTCAACCCTAATAAAAAGAATATGTCATGCTTAAGAATTTATCTTTGAGGAAGAAGATCCTCTTACTGATTGGCGGCACCATTTCCATTTTACTTGTCATCGCCTCTAGTTATTTTGTTAATCATATTGCCACTTTGTCACGGGATAGCATCCAGCGAGAAGCACAAAGCTATCTTTATTCTGAAAAGCTCTCAATGGAAGGCTTCTTTGCACAATATGGCAAACTGGTGAGCACTTTTGCCAACAGCACCCACTTAGTCAATTTTTTCAGTGACTATAACCAACGAGAAAGCGCTCTTGATAATCAACTAGGCTATCAAGAAGTCAACCAAGATTTTGTCAATCTGACCGAGAACGATGAAAATGTCCTGTCTACTTTCTTTGCCTCTGCCATTACCGGGGAGTATTTCAAGGAAAATGAACGGACATCGCGTTTTGCTGATGGCCGAGAATACTATGCTTATAAACGCGGGTGGTGGCCAGAGGCCATGAAAAAAGGCGGCTTACATGTGAGCCCAGTGTCGGTTGATGCCAATACGGGGGATGTTTCTGCGGTTATCAAAGAGCCCATCTATAATGCAGAGCGCACCCTCATTGGTATCGCAGGTATCGACTTGCAAATGAACAAGGTCAATGATTTAGTTGAAGATATTCGCTTCAATAATCAAGGTTATGGATTCTTATTAGACAGCGACTTAAAAATTGTCCATTTATCAGCGCAAACCAGTCATAAGCTCTCTATTACAGATGAAGGCCCCAAAGGAAAAGAAGGTTTAGATGGGTTAGAGACACAATTTAACGATACATCAGGCTTCCAAGCACTTAACCGTGCAATCAAAAGTACGCAAGCGGGCACCGCCTACGTGACCTTAAAAGGCAGGCAGTATTACGTTATTTTCAATAGCGTCAAACTCGACAGCCCCATTCTCGATTGGCATGTGGGCATTATGATCCCTGTTAGTTTAATCGAAGAGCCGGTAGAAGCAGCAGTTATGACCACCATCATTGCGGTTCTTGTGATCATTTCAATTATAATTTTAATGATTTTGTGGGCAACACAGTTAATCACCAAGCCAATAGAAACACTGGCTGAAACCATGAGAGAAATAGCCTCTGGGGATGGTGACCTCACTCGTCGTATCGATATTCACAGTAAAGATGAAGTGGGCCAGCTGGCGGAACACATGAATACCTTTATTGATAAGTTGCGCGCCATGATGCTAGATACGGCTGCGCAGGCATCCCAACTGGGTAATGCCTCTGAACAACTCAGCGCGGTATCTTCAAGTACCAACAATGAAATACAACAAGAAAAAGAGCAAGTGGATAGTGTGAGTGCAGCAGTGACCGAAATGGCCGCCACGGTCACTGAGATATCGCGTAATGCCCAAGAAACCAATCAAGCTGCTGAGCTTGTCCAACGTATAACCACCGATGGCACCACCCGCTCAACCCGTGCTCAAGCCGACATGACTGAGCTGGCGGGTCATATTGGAGAAGCCGCCAAAGTGGTGGCCGGATTAGAGCAAGAAACCAGTAATATCGGTGCCGTGATTGATGTTATCAATAGTATTGCAGAACAAACTAACTTACTGGCATTAAATGCCGCGATTGAAGCCGCTCGGGCCGGCGAACAAGGCCGTGGTTTTGCTGTTGTTGCTGACGAAGTCCGCTCTTTAGCCAGTCGCACCCAAGAGTCAACGGACGACATCCAAAAAATGATTTCACGGTTACAGCAAATTGCGCAACAAGCTTCTACCATGATGCAACAAGGCCAAGAACAAGCTGAAGGCTCGGTATCACAAACTCAAGGCGTACTTGACTCACTGCGTGATATTACCAGCTCGGTAACGACGGTGCAGGAACAAAGCCACCAGATTGCCACCTCAACAGAGCAACAAACCGTCGTTGCAGAGGATATCAATAGCAGTTTAAGTGCCATCAATGATTTGGTAAACAGTACCGCTCATCACGCACATACCTTAGCCGATGAAGCGAAAGATCTGAATGATTTAGCCCGAGCACTTAATAGTACGGTCAACCAATTTAAGCTCTAATGAAAACGACCAACACATGCCGAATATTGGCATGTGTTGGTTTGCGATAGATCAAAGCCTCCACCTACATTCCCTTTTACACTACCCTCTTCTAGTAAGAGTGAGTGCCGTCGTGATAAATTTACCTACATGGGATGATTCCCTAATCAAAAAATACAATGTCTCTGGTCCAAGATATACGTCCTACCCCACCGCATTGTCGCTGCAAACAGGCTATCAACAAGCCAATCTTGAGTCTGCCATTACGCAATCGAACAACCGGTCTTTGTCCTTATATATTCATATTCCATTTTGTCATCAGCTCTGTTATTACTGCGGCTGTAATAAAATAGTGACCCGCCATCAATCTAAGGCTGACCTTTATCTAGATAAGCTGGAACAAGAAGTCCACGCTCAATCAAAACTGTTTAAACAGTACACCATAGAGCAACTTCATCTTGGCGGAGGCACACCCACCTTTTTAGATGAGGCGCAAATGACCCGACTCATTGCCCTACTTGAGCATCACTTTACCTTTGCAACAAACGCACAACGCAGTATTGAAATCGACCCGCGTTCATTGGCTGACACCATGCTTTGTACTTTAAAGTCGCTGAGCTTCAACCGGGTCTCATTCGGTATTCAAGACTTTAATGACCAAGTCCAAGCCGCTGTCAACCGCCCTCAAGATGTTGATAAAGTCATAGCCTTAGTACGCCAAGCGCGTGCGCTGGGGTTTAAATCAATTAATGCCGACATGATTTATGGTTTACCAGACCAAACTCCTGACAGCTTTGCGCAGAGCATAGAACAACTCATTGCACTTAACCCTGATAGGGTCTCTGTGTTTAATTATGCGCATTTACCAGAACGATTTGCTGCACAGCGCAAACTCAAAGAGGAAGATATGCCAACACCTCAGCAAAAGCTGCAAATATTCAAAAATACTCTGTCACAAATGACCCAAGCAGGTTATCAATTTATTGGCATGGACCATTTTGCTAAAAAAGATGACGCGCTGGCGATTGCACAACGCCAAAGCAAGCTGCATCGTAATTTTCAAGGGTATACAACGCATGGATCGTGCGACCTACTAGGGCTGGGCGTATCCTCTATTTCTCAAATAGGGCATGCGATTTTGCAAAACCATAAAGAACTAAAAGCGTATTATAACGCGGTCTCTGATACAGGCAGTGCAATAACGAAAGGCATGCAATTAAACCACGACGATACACTCAGAGCTGATGTGATAAAACAGCTTATTTGCCACTTTGAGCTGAACATCAACATCATAGAAAGCCGTTACAACATTCATTTCCCAGATTATTTCTCTAATGAACTCCTCGCTCTACAGCCACTTGTTGATGATGGCTTGGTACAACTGTCTAACACACACATCACCATTACCAGCAAAGGCAATTTATTCATTCGTATTATTTGTATGTGTTTTGATGCCTATTTACAGAAGCAATTACAACAAACCCGCTTTTCACGGGTCATCTAAGCAGTTAATACATTAAAAAAGCCCACTGGATTCAGTGGGCTGTTACATAACGTCTGCACATTCACTAAGCAATACTTTGCTGCTCTTTGCCCACGGCAACTTCACTTAAGTGGCCATTCTCCATTCGTAACAATCTATCAGCCATATGAAAGTACTTATCATCATGGGTGATCACTAAAACGGTTTTTCCTCTGGCTGTCAGTTCTGGCAATAATTCCGTATAGAATACATCTTTAAATAACGGGTCTTGGTCAGCGGCCCATTCATCAAATAAGTAAAATGCACGATCTTCCAAATAAGCCACTACCAAAGCCAAACGTTTTCTTTGCCCTTGCGAAAGCGCTCGTGTGGTGAATGCGCCATCTTTAATGGCCACTTTATGATGCAAATTCAGTTTTTTGATCAGCGCGTTGCCTTTGTCTTCTAATGCTTGATTGGCAACGCCCAACAAACGGTCAAACAAATAAAAGTCAGTAAATACCGTGCTAAATAGTTGACGATAGTTATCTAAACTTGGCGCTTCTATAATAGTGTTATCAACAACAATATGGCCATCGTTAGCAGCATACAAGCCACTAAATACTTTCGCAAAAGTGGTTTTTCCGCTGCCATTGCCACCCACTAAGTAAATCAACTCACCGGCATTAATCGTCAAATTAATGGGCGAAAGCGCAAAGACTTCATCACTTTGTTCATGATAATAGCTATGGCTCAAATCTTTAATATGCAGCTGAGTGAAACTGTCTATTTGCTGATGCGAATTTTGCTCTATTTGTTCAAGGTCATCTTGAAACTCCGCAATGGTCTTCGCCGATGCTTTGGCTTCAAAAGCACGTGGAATCGCTTCCAGCATCACCTCCAATGGCGTTAGCATATACAAAAATAACAACGCAAACCCAGACATTATCTTGCCACTATCTGAGTCAACGCCTGACAAGTAATAAAGTGTCCCGCCAATGAAAGCAAAAATACTGAACCCACCCCACGAAGCGGCTAAATGATAAATACTCGCGCCTGCTACTCTACGCGTTTTCAGTTTTTCAATGGCTTGGTCCAATACATCATTCAAAAATACCTGTCGTTTACTCTGGTTCAATTTAAGCTCTTTTGCGCCTTCAACAATCGCATCAAAGTGCACGAAGAGTTCATCCTGCAACTTTGCTGCTTCTGAAACCTTCTTATACGCTTTGGCATTTGCCAGACTGTAACCTGCCGAGCCCAAAAATAAAGTTAATAAGGCGAATAAAAATACCTGCCAATCTAGCCAAGCCATATATCCCAGGCTGCCCAGCACAATCATTGCATTCGTAAGTATGTTAGGTAAATTTTTAAAGAAGGTAGCTACTTTTAAACTATGTTCCGTGAGACATGATTTAATTTTAGCGCCACCTTGCCTTTCCATGCTCTCTAATTTAGCGGAAATAACCAGCTCTGCCACTTGGCTTCTTATCACTGCCTGACTTTGTTCACTCAATTGCTCAGAAATAAGTTTAGAAAGTAATTGTAAGCACACCCCTGATATCGCCAAAATAGCAAAATAAATAAACTTTTGATCTAGCTGGTCACTTTCACTATTAATGATCTCATTAATCAATGCGACAAGTGACACACTGATCAAACCAAACAGCACACTGCTGGTTGCGGTAGCGAGAAAACGCCAACGCGTTTTTTTTATTAAATGCCCTAACACAATTAACCCTAACTTAGTTCAATTAGATACAAGACGAGGATCCAGTAAAAAAATTCAGGGCCAATTCGTCTTTGTCGTAGAAAGTTCACTTATCTACTTAAACTAAAGGCCCAATACCGTCATATGCTGCCCATTCTATCCCCTTATTTAAGCGGTCCTTTTGCCAACTATGGTAAAGGGGTTGGCTTACACACTGAACATACCTCGCTCACACTGGATGAACAGATGAAAAATGGCATGTTACGTCATGAAATTAGTACTTTTTCGCAGCGTAAAGGAGTAGGGAAATCAAGAAGCCAAGCCTCGGTTTGGCATATGCATTACACTTTGCAAATACTCCCCAGTATTATTGTCGCACAGAGTGTTTTACAGCAATCGCTGCCTTTATCGTTAAAAGATGTCCTTTGGCACACAAAATTACAGCAACTACAACTGCCAAATCAGGGCATAAATTTATCTGGAGGCCCAACAGAAATTCGATATTACGACCTTATTTTCAAGCATCTAGCGCCATTGCATGCATGGTTAAATCAGCAATTTGGGATCTCAAGCAAAGTACTTTGGAGTAATTGTACTTTCAGGATCAACCAGTTTTTACATGCTATCGAGCACGCACTTGGTCATTCCGAACATTTAAAAAACGAAAGACGCATATTGCTGAACGAATGCCATATAAACGACCAAACTAACCCACTGTATAGTAAACCCATTATGCTCACAGACTCTCTCAACACCTATCGGATCCGTGATCACTGCTGCCTATTACATGATGTACCGAATAAATCTCACTGCAGTGACTGCCCTAAATTGCCAAAACATATTGCCCATTACAGTGCAAATCGTGTGTAAGAGACTAAATCTTTTGCAATGACCCTCGTCTTGAAAAAATAATATTTGCGTCTGATTACCACCGTTAATCTGCGCACAGCTGTACCATCACGACAAGGTGACTTATGTATATGAAGCATGCTTTTGAAATGCCAGAACCCAGTAAAGCATTAAACTTTCAGAGTAATCGAGATTGTTTATTTATGTCTGGTGAACGATGTATCGTCACTCACGGTATTAAGAAACGCTTCTCTTCTTCTATTACACAAACAACACAGCTGGTCACTCGGGTACAGTCTGAACTGGCCAATCAACCCGATGAAGCTATCGCGTTTGGTGTACTGCCTTTTTGCAAAACCCAACAAGCACACTTTATCATCCCAAGTAAAACCACATATTGGGAAAAGCCAGCTATCAGCAGTTGGCTCAATGCCGAGCTAAGTACACTCACAAAGCAGCCGAACCCTTTACAGTCTGTCGAATATCTACAAGGTCAAACACAATTTGAATCATCTGTGAATGCTGCAAAAAAACTCTTTGATGCCCAACTTCTTGAGAAAATTGTATTGAGTAAACAGGTTGATATGACCTTTGAAAATACCATTCAAAAAGAGCGGGTGCTGTGTCAGTTATTACAGCAAAGCCGCAGTGGCTATCACTTCTCTTTTCCTGTTACTGATAGTGCAACTTTAATGGGCGTCAGCCCTGAATTATTACTGGCAAAACACCACCAACATATTATGACTAACCCGTTAGCCGGCTCTATCCCCAGAGCACCTACAGAAGAATTAGAAGCGGCAAATAAACAGGCACTATTTAACTCAGGAAAAGACCGATTTGAGCATGCTGTTGTCATTGAAGATATGGAAAAAGTACTTGCGCCATTTTGTACAACTTTAGAGGTACCTGCGCAACCTTCTTTACTTAGTACGGCCACTATGTGGCATTTATCCACTGAGTTAAAAGGCACCCTTAAAAATGCACAGACCCATATCTTAGAGATTGCAAATCAATTACACCCTTCTCCTGCGTTGTGTGGAAAACCAACTAATCCAGCCTACCAGCATATTCAATCTTTAGAGAAACATAGTCGAGCTTTGTTCTCAGGCATTATTGGCTGGTGTGACAAACACGGTAACGGTGAGTGGGTTGTGGTAATTCGATGTGGTCAACTTGAGCACAATCAAGCAAGGCTATTTGCAGGTGCTGGTATTGTTGCAGCTTCAGATCCAACATTGGAATGGCAAGAAACAAACGCAAAATTAAAAACGATGCTGAATGCATTGGGTTTAACTTTAGATGACATTCAACAACTTTCGAACCCTATAGAAAAGGCTGAATTATGAGCATTGAATATACGCCTTGGCCGGCCGACTTAGCAAAACTATACCGTGAACAAGGGTATTGGCAAGACAAGCCATTAACCAGCTTATTAAGTGAACAACTGACAAACAATAGCAACGGTATTGCGCTTGCGGATGGAAAACGCTCAATTAGCTATCTACAACTGTCGCAATACAGTGATAACTTAGCCGCTAATTTGGCGTTAAAAGGGCTGAAAAAATATGATACCGCGTTAATTCAATTACCTAATTGTATTGAATTCTACATTAGCTATTTTGCGCTGCTCAAGTTAGGTGTCGCACCGGTTTGCGCCTTATTTAACCACCAAAAAACAGAATTGCAAAGCTACTGTGAAATTTTACAGCCCAAGCTCATCATTGCCTCATCGATGCATGATCTGTTCGCTGATGAACAATTCAGCAACGAATTATTCAATCGTTTCAACTGCCTAAATACATTAATCGTTGACCACCACAAAGGGAACAGTGAATTAAAACAAGGCTACTTATCAGCGCAACCCTTCGAAGCACAGCCGCTAAACCCTGAAGACGTTGCATTTTTTCAACTAAGTGGTGGGAGTACAGGGACTCCAAAATTGATCCCACGCACACATAATGACTATTTATATAGCGTGGTTGCCAGTGCCGATATTTGTCAGCTAACGGGAGAAACTCGGTATTTATGTGCATTACCAGCTCCCCATAATTTCCCGTTAAGTTCTCCCGGCGCACTTGGGGTTTTTCATGCCGGCGGAAGCGTTGTATTGGCATCAGACCCCAGTCCAACAACGTGCTTTGCACTCATTGAACATTATCAAATTACTCACACAGCTTTAGTACCGCCAGCACTGCAATTGTGGCTGAGTCATGCGCCTCACGCAGCGTATGATTTAAGCAGTTTACAGCTGATTCAAGTCGGTGGTGCAAAACTCAGCATTACAGTTGCAGAGCAAGTTAAGCCTATTTTAGACTGTGAATTACAACAAGTTTTCGGTATGGCTGAGGGCCTTGTAAATTACACTCGACATGATGACGACAGATGGTCTGTGATCAACACACAGGGCAAGCCAATTAGCCCCCATGATGAGATAAAAATTGTCGACGAAGCGGGCAATGAAGTTCCGCCTAATACCGTAGGTAGGCTCCTAACCCGTGGTCCTTATACGTTTAGGGGGTACTATAAATCTCCCGTACACAATGCCGACGCCTTCGATGAGGCTGGTTTCTACAGTTCGGGGGATCTCGTTAAGCAGCTCCCTTCTGGGCATTTAATTGTTGAAGGTAGAGATAAAGATCAAATCAACCGAGGCGGAGAAAAAATTGCCGCTGAGGAAGTAGAGAACTTACTGTTGGGGCACAATGACATTGCCCACGTTGCTATTGTGTCTATGCCAGATAGTACCTTAGGTGAGAAAAGCTGTGCATTCATTGTTATTCAAGACGCAGCGACAACCAAACTAACCGCATTAATATTACGTAAATATTTACGCCAGCTTGGCATCGCCGATTTCAAGGTGCCTGATAAGTTTCAATTCGTTGCAGCATTACCACTGACTGCTGTCGGTAAAGTCGATAAAAAAGCACTCCGTGCTACATTTGAGCAATAATAAAAAGATAAATTATGAGTATTCCAAAGCTAAGTCACTACCCACTACCACGCACAGCACAGCTGCCAGAAAATCGTGTTGATTGGCAAATAGAACCAGAGCGTGCTGCATTGTTAATTCATGACATGCAAAATTACTTCATTGGCTTTTATGGTGATAACAACCCGCTTATTGACGCGGTTGTTGCCAATATACAAGCACTCAAAAGCCATTGTTATGAAAACAACATTCCAGTTTACTATACTGCCCAACCAATTAAGCAGGGATTTAACGAGCGTGGACTACTGCGTGATATGTGGGGCGATGGTTTACAAGACCCAGCCCAGCAGCCTGTGATGGATGCGCTACAACCTACCGAGAAAGACATTGTATTGACCAAATGGCGCTATAGTGCCTTTCAAAAATGTGATTTTGAAACCCGCTTGAGCGATTCAGGTCGAGATCAATTACTCATTGTCGGGATTTATGCGCATATTGGCGTGATGACAACCGCTGTTGATGCGTTCATGCGAGACATACAACCATTTGTCATCGGTGATGCTGTTGCTGATTTTAGCTATGACGAGCATACAATGGCATTAAACTTTGTTGCAAAGCGCTGCGGTAAAGTGATAAACACAGCCGAAGTTTTAGGCAACGAGAGCCTCGACATAACCACTTTAGAAGGCTTAAAAGCACATATTGTCCCGCTCATAGATTGTGAACCTGAGGAGTTTGATGAATTTGAAAGTCTCATCGATTATGGACTAGACTCGGTGCAAGTCATGAATTTAATTGCATTATGGCAACAGCAAGGTATTGAAACTAACTTCATCGAACTGGCACAGATCCCGACTCTATCAGCTTGGGTTGAATTACTAGAAGAGCGAAAGGACGACTAATGACGCACCATATAGCAGATTCTCTGCCATTGAGTGCGTCTCAGCACGCGATGTGGTTATTACACACCATCAGCGGTCGAGGTGAGTTATTCAATGTTGCTGAATGCTTGGCATTTCAAGGAAAAGTTGCAGCCTCGGTGCTGCAACAAGCATTCGATCATGTCTGGCTCGCAAGTAATACATTAAGCTGCTACTTTCCACATGATGATGCTTATACACCCCAGCTTCAACCGACTGGCAATACCCCGGCGATTGAATTTATTCAGCTCGACTGCGATATAGACGATGTCGCTCAGTACGCTCAGCAGTTTATGGCTCCTAAATTAGGTCAATCATTCGACTTATCCGCGCAGCCATTGATGCAGTTATATTTACTCCGTGGCACGTCACAAGATTACTTGATGATTTTGGCCCACCACTTATTACTTGATGGTTATGGTTTTGGTTTATTTAGCCAAGCATTAAATCGTACCTACAATGCGCTTATGAAAGGTAAACCCTTACCAAATTTGCGCTTTTCCAATCAACAAACATTACTACAAGCTCAGCAAGAAACATCATACCTTACGGCCCAAGCCGCCGCGGGGGTGACTTTGAATCAATGGTTAGATGACATAGACGTTATACATAGTTTTAGCGACAGCAAAGCCGATGTAAGCATGGCGAATACGCGTTTAACCGAACAGTTCTCTCGTACCCAATGGCACACGATTCAATCAGCCGCTGCGCAAGTAAGTGCGAGTAGTTCTGAGGTATTACTCGCTGCGATTGCGGCGTCGTTAGTGGCAAAAACGAAACACTATCATGTCACTTTAGGGTTGATCATGATGAATCGCCAATCGATGGCTGAGCTGTCGACCCCTTGTGTGCAAAGCAATGTGCTACCGCTGCCACTACAACTGTGTGAGAATATGACCTTGCAAGACCTCACAGTTTTGATCAACCAACAAATTAGGGCATTAAAAAACCTACAAAGCTACCGTGTTGAATCATTAAAACGTGACAGACAAAAACAAGGAAAGTCACTCACCGTATTTGGCCCAACGATTAACCTACTGCCCTTTTCAAGTAACCCTAAATATGCCGGCGTCGAAACACACAGCCATATTTTAAGTGCAGGGACCACAGACGATATTATGCTGCAAATTCATTTGCTGGGTGATACGCCCGCCAAAATAGATTTTGATGTGAATCAAGCAAGGTATCTGCCTGAGCAAGTACATACAATACAATCACATGTCTTCTTTGCTGCAACCTACTGGGCTGATCATCCTCTGATATCACTGAATCAACTAATTCATGAATTAGAGCAAGGAGCACACCATGTCGCTAGATAAGCAGCTTAAAGCTGAATATCAAGACAAAATTGTATGGATCACCGGCGTCGGGCAAGGTATTGGCCTTAGCACCGCAAAACAATTTTCCGCTCTGGGCGCTAAAGTGATTGGCTTTGACAAACATTTCAGTGACGCATCTGTATTATACAAAAGTGTTCAATGCGATTTATCCAACTTACTAGAACTTGAGCAGATATTAGCAGAGCTTATAGCGTCTGGTTTAGCGCCGTATAACTTAATCAATGTCGCAGGGGTTTTAGAATACGACTCCATCGATGCCATAACCACTGACCAATGGTTACATTGTCATACCGTTAATTGCAGTGCTGTGTTTCTGTTCTTGCAGGCGTGCTACAACAATTTCAAACAGAATAAAGCCGGTAGCATTGTTACCGTAGGTTCCAATGCAGCACAGACGCCGCGACAAAAGATGGCCGCTTATTGTGCGTCAAAAGCAGCGGTAACCCAACTAACATTAAACGCAGGCTTAGAACTTGCAAATTATGGTATCCGCTGTAATGTTATTGCCCCAGGATCTACATTAACCCCGATGCAAACCGGTATGTGGCAAGATGATAGCGGAGCTAAAAATGTCATTGATGGATTTGCTAAAGAGTACAAGTTAGGGATCCCTTTACAAAAAATAGCTACCCCAGATGAAGTGGCACACAGTATTGTCTTTATTGCCTCCAACTTGTCTTCACATACCACAATGCAAATCATCACCATTGATGGTGGTGCAACTTTTTAAACACTATAAGCATACTCAAGGAGGCCGTAGCCTCCTTATCTTTTAACTCATAATCTGAGCAACTCTCTTTACAAAGGCCGTGCTTGGAATACCCAATAAGGCGTGAATAAAACTCTACCAAATACGTAAATTCCACTCACAGTGTCAACGCTTCATCAATAGACTCAAACGGTATATTAGCGCGCATATCGCTCACACAAAATGCTGCAATCATGTGTTTGTAAATTAATGCTAAATCGCCAATATCACTTAAAGATGCAGATTCATTAACTTGATGAATGTTTTCATTACGCAGCCCGAATTCAATGACTTCAGTTCGTGCTGAGGCGATAAATCGACCATCCGATGTACCGCCATCAGTGGTCAATATCGGGCGAATACCCACCGTGTTTTCAATGGCCAAGTTCAATGTATCAACAAATTTATTTGCTTCATTAAAGTAGGGGGCACAGGGACGCTGCCATTCTATTTCGCAGCGGATCTCATCTGAGTGTAATGTGTCACTTATGAGCTTTTTCAACGACTGCTCTGTGTGTCGACTACTGTATCTAATATTGAAGCAAATATCTGTGGTACCAGGGACTGTGTTATCGACAAACTCTCCGCTATTTAACTGCGTGATTTGTAAACTTGTGCCGGGCATTGTTACAGTACCACTGTCCCACTGTAACGCGACTAAACGGCGACTTAATACAATGGCACCATGGGCGGCATTTTGGCAATTATGAGGATACGCAACATGGCCTTGTTGACCAAATACACGCACATGACCTGACAGCGAACCTCGTCGACCGATTTTCACCGTATCCCCTAAACGGGCTTTACTCGATGGCTCACCAACTAAGCAATAGTCCGGCAAATGCTCATCCCCTAACGCATTAAGTGTGTCCATAATAGAGGCGGTACCATGTTCTGCTTCCCCTTCTTCATCACAGGTAATTAGTAACATGAGAGTCCCCGTATCACAGCGTGTCAACAGAGATTCTACCGCGGCAATAAAACACGCAATACCGCCTTTCATATCTGCAACCCCACGCCCATACACACGTTCTGAAATGATTTCTGCAGCGAAGGGGGGACTGGTCCACAACTCTAGAGGACCTGCTGGCACAACATCTAAATGCCCTGCAAAAGCAAAGGTTTTACCTGCCCCAAAAGATTTTGACGCAATGAGGTTTCTAACCCCCTGTCGTGTTACTTCTTTGCACGTGAATCCCAGCTGTTCTAAATATCTACATATATAGTCAAAACTGCCAGCGTCATCTGGTGTAATGGACGGGAATCGAACTAAGTTTTGCGTAAGTTCAATGGCTTTTTCTTTGAGTGACACATCATTTAACTCAGTATCTCGCACGCTTGTCATAATTATTTCGCTAATCACTAGTAAAGAGTTTAAAGCACACAAGTCACTTGATAATTTGCATGGCTTTATTTGCTTAGATCCTCTAGACGAAGCAACAGAGCATAAAGTTAGCGATCGCAGACTTGATTACTGCATTTCTATATAACCAATCTGTCGTACATACCTTTACTCGCCCGTTACTTGCAATAAACCACAAAGAAGCTAAGGAAAACCTAAATAATTATCATAAGCTTTCGTCTCAGGATGAATACTAATCGTTAAAGCGCCACACATACGCGCTCTGTTGAGGCAAACATGAAATTATACGACGTTATCGGGATAGGATTTGGCCCTGCTAATTTAGCTTTAGCCATTGCGTTACAAGAGCAAGGTAAACTCACCGACAAGGTTTGCTTCATTGAGAAACAACCCAATTTCTTATGGCACGGTGGGATGTTACTTGATGATACGACAATGCAAATTTCTTACCTGAAAGATCTTGTTACCCAAAGGAACCCAACCAGTCACTTTAGCTTCGTCAACTACTTGCATCATCAAAACAGACTAGACAGTTATATTAACTTAAAAACATTTTATCCATCTCGATTAGAGTTCAATAGTTACTTAAGCTGGGCCGCATCACACTTCAATGAACATTGCCATTACGATGAGCAAGTCGTTGAGATTACCCCTGTAGTGGAGCAAAATCATGTTGAATATCTTGCAATAACAACAAGAAATAAAGAAGGTTTAGAGCACACTCGTCATGCTAAAAATATCATTTTAAGCCCTGGTGGTAATGCAAAGGTCCCTGAGGTATTTAGTGATGCCTTTGCACATGAAAATGTGTGGCATTCTTCTCAATACTTGATGAATAAACATAAAATTAAAGCAGGTGATAAGGTCGCCGTTATTGGTGCGGGTCAAAGTGCCGCTGAAATATTTGTCGATGTGCAAAATATTTTGCATCAACCAAAAGTTGATCTTATCTTCCGCGCTGGCGCTATGAAGCCTGCTGACTCAAGCCCCTTTGTCAATGAAATCTTTGACCCACGCTACACCGATTTAATGTACCAAAACACACCTGAGCAACGCAGTGCTTTTTTAACTGAATTCAGAAATACCAATTATGCGGTTGTCGATGAGCCATTATTAGATGACATATACGGTCGCTTATACACACAAAGGCTAAAAAACGAAACCCGTTTTTCCCTCAAAAATAATACCCATATTGACGCAGCGACTCTCTCTGGGGATCAGATCTGTTTAACCCTTCGTCACGGCCAGCACAATAGTCAGCTTGAAAAGTATGACCACATGATACTTGCAACAGGCTATCATTATTCCTCGCGCCCACCTTTATTAGAGTCAGTAACTCAATGGCTGGAAAATGATATTGCCCGCGACTATCAATTACGTACTGTCGAGACCTTTAAACCGAAAATATTTACGCAAGGAATTAATGAAGCGACACATGGGATCAGCGATTCTCTTTTATCGATCTTAGCGATTCGCTCTGCTGAAATTGCGGATGCACTCAATCTAAGCTAACAACATCTCAACAGTAACCCGATCGTCAGTATTGGGTTACTTAACCTCTCTCACTTCACCCATCACTCTTTTCCTTATTGTACATCTTGATATAGTGCGCCTTTCAGCCCTGTAATATTTATGGTCATTGATACCACTTTCAGCATATTCTAGTCATCGCTTGCAAAGGGTAAAAAGAGGACAATAAAAAGTGCCGCTTCCTATAAGAAAGCGGCACTTTTTACCCAGCTATTTTTAATAGTAATGTACGCTTATAAAAATTTTTCCATCGCTTGTTCAATACCATCCAATACTTCAGAACTCATTATTATGCCTTGGTGATCATACTCCAACCTCGTTTCAGGGAGAGATTGACCCAACCCACTGTAATAATTGGTAGTACTCTCTGTGGATGTGTCACTCGACCACCAACAGTGAATGCCTGCAGAGTTCACCACTTTGTAATTTATCGGTCGACGTGAGATAGTGTACAAATGATATGCAACTTGAATTAACGTTACCAATTCTGTCGCAGGTAAATTAGTAACCTCTTCGCTAAAGCTCTCTTTGTACTGCATCAATAAGTCAAACAATGGCATAACCGCTTCAGTATTAGTTGCAATATAAGTTTCGACAACAGCTTCAACCTCATCTTCTCGTGCAATAACATGTTGCATAACCCACTTTGAGATCCATTGGTGCCACATTAAGATCTCACTATTTTGATACTCAAATGGATTCCAACTATCGATAAGTTGCACCATTGAAACTGTATGGCCCAAATCTGAAAGTGTATTTGCTACCAACAAAGCGATTGGTGCCCCCATTGACCAACCAGCTAAATAATAAGGCCCTGATTGCTGATACCGTAAAATTTCACTCGCGTAGTGGTTTGCCAACTGTTGCAGATCAGATTGCATATCAAAAGCATCATCAGGTGCAATACCAATGCAGTTTACTTGCCCGTCTAAACGCTGAGCCAGTGGTCGGTAAGCTATGGTGAGTCCACTTCCTTCATGTAAGCAAAAAAGATTTGGCCCCGTCGCAATAACCGAATTCAAACTATGTACACTGGGGATCGCATCACTCAATAACGCGTTTACTAATGAGCTCAGATCTGGCGCTTGCCACAATAATCTAATATTGAATGGTAGGTGATGACGCTGCTGCCATTGACTGGTCACCTTTAATCCATTAATTGAATCCCCACCTAGCGCAAAGAAGTTATCAAAACGTCCTACTTGCTCAACACCTAACACCTCACGCCAAATTTCAGCCAGTAATGTTTCAAGCTCCCCTTCTGGCGCAACATAAGCTTTCTCGCTTTCTAATTGTGCCTTTGGTAACGCTTTTCTATCTATCTTACCGTTACTATTCGTTGGCAACTCCGCCAGTGCCATCAACACACTGGGTACCATATAATCTGGTAATTGCTGTGCTAGCGTCGCTTTTAGAGCAACCACATCTAATAAGCCTTCGTCATGCCCTGATACATACCCCACTAAACGCTTGCCCGACGGCGTATCATCCGCTATGACAACCGCTTCATTCACCCCCGCTGATTTACGTAACAAGGACTCTATCTCACCTAGCTCTATGCGGAAACCTCGGATTTTCACCTGATGGTCAGTACGACCTAAATATTCCATTTGATTATCCGCATTCCAGCGCACCAAATCTCCGGTGCGATATAAGCGTGAGCCATCTTCTTTAAACGGGTCCGCCACAAAGCGCTCCGCGGTTAAATCGGGACGATTCAAATACCCTCTTGCTAACCCGACCTCTTCCGCCATGTATAACTCACCTATCATACCCGGCAGTACTAGATTCAATTGGTCATCCAATATCCATGCTTGACGTTGTCCTAACACCTCACCTATCGGCGCATACACACTGTCAAAGCTGCTTCCTGGTAACGCTTTCCACGTCAGCGGCGTTACCACTGTCTCTGTTGGACCATAGCCATTAATAAAGAATGCCGGTTTTAAAACCCGTTGGGCTAGTTCAAAAGACGCTTGTGGCATCGCATCTCCACCAAAGCAATACACTCGAACCGGTGGAGGATTGCCTATTTGTTCAACATACGCAGCCAACTCTCGTAAAAATACCGGTGGGAATACCACCACACTCACGCGCTGTGCGTGCATGTTTTCATACGTCTCTTGTAAGTCCCACTGCTTTTCTGGCCTAATGACCACTGTACCGCCATGTGTCACGGCTGATAACCAACGCTCATGTGCCCCATCAAAACAGAATGACATGAATATCAATTCTCTGTCTGACGCGCTTAAACCATAACGACGCCCAATTGAACGACAGTGCATCCCAATGGACCCCCTGCTTACCAACACCCCTTTCGGATTGCCTGTCGAGCCCGAGGTATAAATAACATACGCCCCTTGTGCTGGGTAGACCGTTTCCATTTGCCAACTATCATTGAGAGTTATCTCTGGCAAACAATGTAACTGCGCCTCTCCTGCCAATACAGCAATGCGGTTATCTGACACCAGTATATGCTGCATCTGACTGTCTTTTATCATGTAGGCTAAGCGTTGCTCTGGATAGCTCAAGTCCATTGGCACATACACCGCTCCCGCCTTTAATATCGCCAAAAAGGCCACTGGTAAGTCGCGGCTACGCTCTAGTGCAACCCCCACTTTTTGCTCTGCAACCACCCCTTGCTCACGCAAGTAATAAGCCAATTGCGATGATTTCTCATACAGCTCTTTAAACGTATAACTGAGACCATCACACGCAACGGCTTCTGCATCCGGTGTCTGCTTTGCCAGCTGGTTTAATGTTGAAACAACATCTTGATATTGCTCAGCTCGTAAAGTCGGTGCTGCACTATTGGGAATATATATCGGAGTTTCTGTGCCCGATATATACGGGACAAACTCATCTCCAAAGCCTTGTGTGCGTAACGACTCTGCTTGAGCTGGCGTGACAAGTGATAGCGCTGATAATAATTGGTTTTGGTTAGATACCATTGCTAAAATCAAAGACTCCAACTGCTTTGAAAGCATGTTTGCACTTACCGTACTTACTTTGTCATGTTGATACGTCAATGTGATTTTCAATAATGCTTCGATTTCAACCCCGAGAGATACCGGATAGTTGGTTTCCTCAGCTGAATTAACAACATCGAATGCAGTGTCTTTTCCTTCTCCATTTTGGAGTGTCTCAGAGATCGGGTAGTTTTCAAATACCATTAAGGTATCGAATAAACCTTCTATATTCAGATCTAAACGTTCCCCTGCTTGCTTCTGAATATCATAAAGCGGCGTAAACTCAAATTCTCTAGAACGAACACTCGCGGTTTGAATTGACTGTAACCAAGTACTTAACGACTGTGCCGGATCTATTTCAGCAATCACAGGAATGGTATTAATAAACATCCCCAAGCATGCACTACTACCAGCCATATCGGTTGGCCTACCTGAGGTGGTTGCACCAAAGCATACTGTATCCCGATTTAAGTATCGCGACAGCAGTAATGCCCATGCACCTTGAATAACGGTATTTATTGTTACATGATTTTGCTTTGCAAACGCTGTTAAGCTAACAGTTTGTGTTTCATCAAAATGAATATACTGCTTACCATACTGCCTAAACTCAGAATCCCCATTTAATACCGAAGTCAGGTAACTTGGGCCAGTCAGTCGATTTGTTTCATGCTGCCAATAAGCCAGGTTAGTAGAAGCATCTTGCTCTTTTAGGTAAGTAATATAATCTTTATATTGCACTGTATCTTTCGGCAGACTCATTCCTTCGTATGCTTGTAGTATCTCCCCCATCATTACAGATGTACTCCAACCATCTGTTAATAAATGGTGACTTGTCCATATTAAATAATGCTCTGTCGCTCCTGTATGTATCAGTGTTAACCGCGTTAAGCCTGGGTCGTTAATGAAATCAAACCCTCGCTCTCGATCCGCTTGTGCTTGTGTGATAAAGGCTGCCTTATCTAACTTGCTATTTTGCCAATCCAGTTCCTGCCAAGATTGATCAGTTTCTTTTGCAACAAACTGCAAATTAAAGTTATCAGTACACACAAAGCCGGTTCGCAATACATCATGACGCGCGATCACTGATTGCCAAGCCTGTTTAAAGCGCGCTACATCTAGCCCTTTCACCTCAAAACAGGTTTGATTTATATACGCACTGCTTTGTTCAAACATACTGTGAAATAGCATGCCTTCTTGCATGGGTGACAATGGATACAGATCATCCACATTACTCAGATTAAGTGGTAACGCATCTAGTTGTGTTTGCGATAATTTAGTTAGTGGCACATCTGATGGGGTTAATGTGCCTTGCGCCGTTTGGCAATGCGCCACAACCTGCTGTAATGCAGCCTCAAAATGTGCGGCAAACTGTGCCACATCGTCATTATTCAAACGCGCTTGTGAGAAGCTTATCTCAAAAGACAGTGCCCCATTTAATACTTGTCCATTAATCGCCAACTCACTATTCATAGCGATATTGTCACTCGTTGCTTTCCCAGAGCTTTCAGATGCTAAACGCCAAATCGAGGTACTATCGTGCACTGCGCCATTGTCGAATTGCCCCAAATAGTTGAATTCAATTTGACTGAGTGAGCTCTGCTGTAACTGCGCTTGTTCTTCATCTGTGCCATTAAATTTAAATGCACTATACCCTATCCCCTTGTTTGGAATAGCCCGTAAGTTTTCTTTATTGGTGATGATTGTGTGTGCCAACGAGGGCATACGCTGCAATACAATTGGATAGAGTGTGGTAAACCAACCCACAGTCCGGCTTAAATCTACGCCTTGCTCCCATGGTTCTCGCCCATGACCTTCCAAGTTTATAGACACTTCAGATTGACCTAACCATTGATACAAAGCTTCACTTAATGCACTCAGTAACAAGTCATTTATCTGTGTACGATATACTTTTGGCGCATCATGTAATAATGACTCAGTACGTACTTTATCTAAATTGACACTGACTGCTGCACGATGCAATGCAAGTGCACTGCCCTGCGCATTTAAGTTAGGTAATTGTAATGGCTGAGTGACTTGCTCAGACCAATACGCAAACTCGTCTTTAAATTGACTCGGGTACTCACGTACACGGTCAGCCCAGTATTGATAGCTGTGACTTTTTAACGTCAATGTAAGGCTTTTACCTTCAATAGCTTGCTCATATGCAACGGCTAAATCATCTAATAAAACCCGCCAAGATACACCATCAATAACCAAATGATGAATAACGAATAACAGCCTATATGTGCCATCATTCACTCGCATTTGCACGACTCTCATCATTGAGCCATGGGTAATATCTAAACTTTCTTGAGCTTGTTGTGCTAATTGCTCTATATCGGCCACATCAACATCATGTAACCACATATTTTGTTCAACAAAATCCTCTCGATACTCTGTATACTCTTGACTCCATCCCCCCATTTCATCTTGATAGTATCGCATTCGCAACGCATCGTGACTTTCAACCAACTGGCTTATCGCCGCATTAAGTGCAACATCATCTAGCGCTTGATCACTGTGTAGCATTACAGCTTGGTTCCAATGAGAGCGATCGACCATCTCATTTTTAAAGAAGCTGGATTGAATCGGCAGTAACTCAACTTCCCCAAAAACACTTTGCTCAATTAAATCTTCATCTTCCATAACAATCAAACAGTTAACTAGGCGCGCTATGCTTTGCTGCTCGAACACTTGTTTAGGGGTTACCAAGTACCCAGCCTGACGAAGTTTTGCAATTATTTGTAAGCTGACTATGGAGTCCCCACCTAATTCAAAGAAATTGTCATGACGACCCACTTGTTCAACACCCAGGATTGAGCGCCAAATAGCGGCTAACATAATCTCTAGCTCCCCCTCGGGGGCAACAAAATCAAGCTCCGCGGCTCGCTCCACTTTAGGTAAGGCACTTCGATTAACTTTACCGTTATGAGTCAAAGGAAAGTTTGCTAGTGTGACAAATATATCGGGGATCATGTAGCTCGGTAAATTGTTCCGCAATATCTCTTTTAATGCGTCATACTCGATGTCATCATCAGCCACAATATAAGCAACTAATTGTGTCCCATTTTCGGTTTCATCTGCGACGACAATGGCTTCATTTACGGTTGGGATATTACATAAATTGGCTTCTATCTCACCCAACTCAATTCTAAAACCTCGCACTTTCACTTGATGGTCTGTGCGTCCTAAATACTCAAGCTCTCCATCAAAGCTCCAGCGCACCAAATCTCCCGTTCGATATAAACGTGCACCATCGTCGCTAAAGGGGTTTGCTATAAACCTTTCTGAGGTCAAAGCACCTTGGTTTAAGTAGCCACGTGCAAGTCCTTCTCCGGCGATATATAATTCACCTGGCACACCTATTGGCATCAGGGTTAACGCATCACTTAATACGTAAAGCTGAGTATTTTCAATTGCATCTGTGATAGGGATCACATCCCAGCGCTCATTAGTCTCATTACCAATGTTAAATACTGAACATCCAACGACAGTTTCTGTCGGTCCATATTCATTAATGATCTGCGCATAAGGGAACAAGGCTTTCAATTGAGCAACCGTTGAGCTCAATAGCTTGTCTCCCCCTACGACAAAGCAATGCGCTTGCTCATTTGTGGTGAGTAAATCACTGGCAAGCATCGCATCGATATGGGCAGGGGTTATTTTATATAACGTCGCATCATTACTTTGTTGTAAATGCGCAATTAAATTACTGAGTTCTTCGTCCCCCGATGCCAGCAATGTCACTGTTTTACCGCTATATAACGGCACTAACAAGCTCGTTACTGTGGCATCAAAAGAGAGTGTTGAACTCACTAAACTCGATGATACATTTGGTAAATAGGCTGCCTGCGCATAGGACAAATAGTTAGATAACCCTTGATGCGTTACCGCAACGCCTTTAGGCTGCCCAGTAGAACCTGAGGTATAAATCACATATGCTAAGTTATCTTTTGACATGTGCGGATAGTGGTGAGGCTCATCCGATGAATAAACGATATCCTGTAACTCGTGTATTTCAGACAATTGTGCTAACTCAGTAAAGTTAGCTGCTGAACCATCAGTAAGAATAAGCTTTAAAGTACTGCTGCTAACAATATATTTAACACGATCACTCGGCAAATTAGGATCAATAGGCACATATGCTGCACCCGCCTGATGGATAGCGAGTAAACTCACAACCATATCGATATTACGATTAAAAATCACCCCAACTTGGTCTTCCACAAGCACATCATTCGCCTGTAAATAAGCGCATAGCCGACTCACTTTTAGTGCCAGCTGCCCATAAGTAATAGACTCTTCTTCATCCCTCAAAGCAATCTGGTTCGGTGTATTCACACTATGGTATTCGATGCTTTCATGTAATAACATTTTAGGCTTATTGCATTCATTACCACGGCCAAAGGCAATAAGATGACCAACCGTGTGCTCTAATAGTAGCTCGACACTACTCACAGTTTGCTCTGGACGTAATGCAATATCTGTGAGTATCGACATAAAGCCATCAAGAAGCTCTTGAACTCGGTTGTCACTATAAAGTTCAATAGCGTAATTTAAATATAACGTCACTTCGCCTTCAGTATCTTCAATCGCTTCAAGTAACAATTCAAATTGTGCACTATTGGTCGGTAACTTTGCTTCACTAATCGTCAATTCAGGTAATTGTGACAACAAGTTATCTTCTTGACGCTGATAATTTAGCATCACTTGAAACAACGGAGAGCGGTTTAAATTACGTTCTAACTCAAGCCCATCAACCAGCTTCTCAAAAGGGAGGTCTTGATTCGCCTGAGCCCCTTGTAAACTTTCCGTAATAACATTCACGACTTGTCCCAGTGCCATATCTGCTGATAACACACTGCGGATCACTTGCGTATTGACAAAAAAGCCAACAATGCTCTGACTTTCAATATGCTGCCTATTCGCTATAGGCATACCAACTCGAATATCTGATTGACCAGAGTAACGATGAAGTAAGACATGCCACGCACTCATAAGCAAAGCAAATAAAGTACTGCCTTGGTCTTTGGCGTAATGACTTAATTGTGCTTTCAATGCCTTTGGAATAGCGTGAATAGCAATACCATTACTATATTCTTGTTGATCACTTTGCAAATCGGCAGGTAATTCCAGAACTGGGTGAGAATCACCTAAGTTTGTTTTCCAATATGCCAACTGTCGTGCATCTTCTCCTTCTTCCAGCCACTGTTTTTGCCACTGAGCATAGTCGCTGTATCGTGGTTGCAATTCGACTGCCAGTGAATCCCCTTTTAACGCCGCTGAGTAACCAGCTACAAAATCGGCAATAATCAAATTTAACGACCAACCATCAGACACAATATGATGCATTACCACAATCAACTCATGCTTATCTTGCGCATGCGTAATTAAGCCAACGCGTAACAATTTATCTGTCGTTAAATCAAACGGCTTTTTCACTAAATCAGACTTAAATGTATCTGACTCTACATTTTTAGTAGAACCATCTAAACGTTGAATATTTGCTTTCACACCCTGTTCGACTACTTGTGTCACACTGGCATCTTGATGCTCAACAAACCTTGTACGCAATGCATCGTGTTTCTCAAGAACATAGTCAAATGCCGTTTGCAGTGCAGTAAAGTCCAGTGTGCCCTCTAAGATCAAACCACCGGTAATGTGGTAAGCATCACTGTCGGGTGCTAACTTCCACAAGAACCATTGACGCTCTTGCGCATAAGATAATGTTTGCTGTGCACGCTCAGCCCTAAGTAAAGGCGATATAGTGTTCTCGCCCGAACTCAGGCTTTGTAGTGCAAGTGAGTATAAGTCAGTACTGGTGAAAATATCCTGCACACTCAATGTAATATCATGACTTTTTGCTAGTGCAATTAAGCGTAAGCTGTTAATTGAATCCCCACCTAGCGCAAAGAAATTATCAAAACGTCCTACTTGCTCAACACCTAACACCTCACGCCAAATTTCAGCCAGTAATGTTTCAAGCTCCCCTTCTGGCGCAACATAAGCTTTCTCGCTTTCTAATTGTGCCTTTGGTAACGCTTTTCTATCTATCTTACCGTTACTATTCGTTGGCAACTCCGCCAGTGCCATCAACACACTGGGTACCATATAATCTGGTAATTGCTGTGCTAGCGTCGCTTTTAGAGCAACCACATCTAATAAGCCTTCGTCATGCCCTGATACATACCCCACTAAACGCTTGCCCGACGGCGTATCATCCGCTATGACAACCGCTTCATTCACCCCCGCTGATTTACGTAACAAGGACTCTATCTCACCTAGCTCTATGCGGAAACCTCGGATTTTCACCTGATGGTCAGTACGACCTAAATATTCCATTTGATTATCCGCATTCCAGCGCACCAAATCTCCGGTGCGATATAAGCGTGAGCCATCTTCTTTAAACGGGTCCGCCACAAAGCGCTCCGCGGTTAAATCGGGACGATTCAAATACCCTCTTGCTAACCCGACCTCTTCCGCCATGTATAACTCACCTATCATACCCGGCAGTACTAGATTCAATTGGTCATCCAATATCCATGCTTGACGTTGTCCTAACACCTCACCTATCGGCGCATACACACTGTCAAAGCTGCTTCCTGGTAACGCTTTCCACGTCAGCGGCGTTACCACTGTCTCTGTTGGACCATAGCCATTAATAAAGAATGCCGGTTTTAAAACCCGTTGGGCTAGTTCAAAAGACGCTTGTGGCATCGCATCTCCACCAAAGCAATACACTCGAACCGGTGGAGGATTGCCTATTTGTTCAACATACGCAGCCAACTCTCGTAAAAATACCGGTGGGAATACCACCACACTCACGCGCTGTGCGTGCATGTTTTCATACGTCTCTTGTAAGTCCCACTGCTTTTCTGGCCTAATGACCACTGTACCGCCATGTGTCACGGCTGATAACCAACGCTCATGTGCCCCATCAAAACAGAATGACATGAATATCAATTCTCTGTCTGACGCGCTTAAACCATAACGACGCCCAATTGAACGACAGTGCATCCCAATGGACCCCCTGCTTACCAACACCCCTTTCGGATTGCCTGTCGAGCCCGAGGTATAAATAACATACGCCCCTTGTGCTGGGTAGACCGTTTCCATTTGCCAACTATCATTGAGAGTTATCTCTGGCAAACAATGTAACTGCGCCTCTCCTGCCAATACAGCAATGCGGTTATCTGACACCAGTATATGCTGCATCTGACTGTCTTTTATCATGTAGGCTAAGCGTTGCTCTGGATAGCTCAAGTCCATTGGCACATACACCGCTCCCGCCTTTAATATCGCCAAAAAGGCCACTGGTAAGTCGCGGCTACGCTCTAGTGCAACCCCCACTTTTTGCTCTGCAACCACCCCTTGCTCACGCAAGTAATAAGCCAATTGCGATGATTTCTCATACAGCTCTTTAAACGTATAACTGAGACCATCACACGCAACGGCTTCTGCATCCGGTGTCTGCTTTGCCAGCTGGTTTAATGTTGAAACAACATCTTGATATTGCTCAGCTCGTAAAGTCGGTGCTGCACTATTGGGAATATATATCGGAGTTTCTGTGCCCGATATATACGGGACAAACTCATCTCCAAAGCCTTGTGTGCGTAACGACTCTGCTTGAGCTGGCGTGACAAGTGATAGCGCTGATAATAATTGAGTGTTATTCGCTATGAACGCTAGAAGCAGCCCTTTTAGCTGCTTAGCAATTGTTTCAACCCCTGCTGCTGATATTTTCCAGCCCTGATAGGTAAACGTTATGCTTAAGCTAGCATCAACTAAAACGCCAAGGGTGAGTGGATAGGTTGTTTCTTCGCGCGCTGCGAGTACTGAAAACTGAGTGTCTTGTTCATCGCGGGTTTGTACAGCTTTTGATATTGGATAGTTTTCAAACACCATTAAGGTATCAAACAAACCTTCTTTATTTAGCTCTAAATACTGCCCAGCTTGCTTCTGAATATCGTAAAGTGGAGTGAACTCATGTTCTCGAGCTTGTAAATTATCGTTTTGTAAAGCTTGTAACCATGTAGAAACAGTCATAGCAGGATCAACAGTAGCAACAACAGGAACTGTATTAATAAACATCCCCTGACTTGATTCAGAAGCAAATAAATCAGTGGGCCTACCCGAAGTCGTTGCACCAAAACATACACTGGCGCGATTTAAATAACGGCTCAGTAAGAACGACCAGCTACCTTGGATCAACGTATTCAGTGTTACTCGGTTCTGTTGACTAAACTCAATTAGTTTCTGTGTTTGCGGCTCGTCAAATTCAATAGCATATGCATTATATTCCCCATCCGTATGCTCATCACCAATGACCGATGTAAGGTAGCTTGGCTCTGATAGGCGGGCTGTTTCTTTCGCCCAGAAAGCAAGATTACTCACCTGATCTTGCTTCATTAAGTAAGCAATATACTGTTCGTATTGACCTTGTGCGACAGGGAGTGTGTTACCTTCATACGCTTGTAGTACCTCACCCATCATGGCTGAGCTACTCCACCCATCGGTAAGCAAATGATGCGTAGTCCATATGAAATGGTATTTCTGAGCCGCTAATTTCACCAACGTTAAACGTGTTAAGCCTGGATCATTTGTTAAATCGAATCCAGCTTTACTGTCTGACTGCGCTTGCTGAGTTAACAGCTGAGGGAGTTCATGTTCGTCGTAAGATTGCCAATCTAATTCATGCCACTGCGGTATGAGGCTACGCATTACATACTGCAATGTTTGTTGTCGCTCGGTCAAAAAACCGGTTCTCAATGCATCATGGCGTGACACAACTAGCTGCCAAGCACGCTTAAAACGCTCCACATCTAAATTTTCGATTTCTAAGCAAGTTTGATTTATGTAAGCTTCACCTTCATCATAAAGGCTATGAAACAACATCCCCTCTTGCATGGGGGACAATGGATATAACGTCTGTAATTGACTGAGTTCAATTGGTAGCTCGTCAAGTTCTGCTTGACTCATTTTCGCCAGTGGGGCATCTGATGGCGTGAGTGTAGGTAACGCTTGTTGGCAATGCTCTACCACGGCACACAACGACTGATATAATTTATCAGCAAATACCTGAACATCATGATGTAATAAGCGGGCCGTTGAAAAACTAATATCAAACTGCAATTGACCCGCAAATACTTTGCCATTTATCACTAACTCTGTCTGTTGAGGATACTTAGGGCTAAAAGAAGCGCCAACGGATTCATCAGCCAATGTTAATGACAGTCCTTGCTCCGTTTTTTCAAATGTATTATCGGTTTGACCTAAATAGTTAAACTCGATTTGGCCCATCGGTTGCTGTTGTAGTTCCGCTTGCTCCTGTGGGTTTCCGTAATATTTAAAGGCCCCATAGCCTATGCCTTTATTTGGCACCGAGCGTAACTGCTCCTTCGTGTTTTTAATGGTATCTGATAACGCTTTTGCTCGAGTAAGAGAAACAGGAAACAAAGACGTATACCAACCAACAGAACGACTTAAATCTGAAGTATCTTCCCATGTCTCTCGACCGTGCCCTTCTAAGTTAACACATATGTGTGTGTCTTCTGTCCATCCATAAACTGCCTCACTCAGCGCACTCAATAATAACTCATTAATTTGCGTTCGATATGCGTGTGATGAATTTTGCAAGAGTGCTTGAGTTGTGGCCTGCTCCAATACCACACTGATTACGCCACTCTCAGACAGAGCCTGACTACCTTGCGCATTTAAATTAGGCAATTGTAAAGGCTTTACTGAGTGTGATTGCCAATATGAGAATTCGCCCTCAAAAAGCTGAGGATACTGACTAATTTGCTCTGCCCAATATTGATAGCTATGGCTTTTCAGCCCCAATGCTATCTCTTCATTGCGCTGAGCTGCCTCATAGGCTGTCATAAAATCATTAATTAATGTACGCCAAGACACGCCATCTACCGCCAAATGATGTATAACAATTAAGAGTCTCGCACTGCCATCATCAAGCTGCATATTCACAAACCGTGCTATCGGCCCAGACTCAATATCGAGGCTGCGCTGCGCCTCTTCTGCTAATGCCGTGACATCTTTTTCTTGTACCGAACGCGACCAGTAGCTACTTTCAAGCAACAACTCATCAAAAGCACTATAGTCCTGCTGCCATTGGTCACTCTCAGAGCGCGTATATCGTAAACGTAATGCGTCATGATAAAGTAATATTGCAGAGACCGCATTTTGCAATGCTAGTTCATTAAAATGCTGTTCAGAACGCAGCATAATTGCCTGATTCCAGTGATTATACTCAATCATTGGTTTAGCAAAAAACTCTGCTTGGATGGGTAATAACTTAGCAGTCCCTGTGACCGTTTGTTCCGGAATTGACGATACATCAAGCGCTTCCAATTGCAAGGCTAAACGCGCAATATCTTGCTGCTCAAACATTTGCTTCGGCGTTACTACATAACCTACTTGGCGGACTTTAGCGACAATCTGCAGACTGATGATCGAGTCGCCTCCCAGCTCAAAGAAATTATCTAATCGCCCGACCTTATCAACACCTAATGTCTCCTGCCAAATATTGGCCAACATTGCTTCGTTATCCGATTGTGGTGCTTGATAGATTTGTGAACTCGTTAATGATGCTTGTGGCAACGCATTTCGATCTATTTTTCCGTTGCTGTTTAACGGCAGCGCTGGTAACACCATCAATAGACTTGGCACCATGTAATCTGGTAACGCTTCAGCCAATTGGTTTTGTATTTGCTCTGAGTCAAGTTCAATACTTTCTGCAGCAGATACATAAGCGACCAAACGCTGGCCTGAAGGGCCTTTATCGGCAATAACAACCGCTTCATTCACTTCATCAATCGCATGCAAACACGCTTCAATTTCCCCTAGTTCGATACGGAAGCCGCGAATTTTTACTTGATGGTCAGTTCTGCCCAAATACTCAAGTTGCCCTTGCGCATTCCAATGCACCAAATCACCAGTACGATACAGCCGCTCACCATCGTTAGAAAACGGATTAGCTATAAAGCGTTCGGCTGTCAGGTCTGCACGATGTAAATAGCCTCGAGCCAAGCCAATACCGCCAATATACAATTCGCCGGCAACCCCGATAGGGCTCAATCGTAATCCGCTATCTAATACAAGTAACTTTATACCATCAATCGGACTCCCGATTGGCACTGACACATTAGCATCTCCATGACATGTGAAATGACTCACATCAACCGCGGCTTCTGTCGGGCCGTATAGATTATAAATCTCAGTATTTGGTAATAGCTGTAGCGCCTTTGCCTGCACTTCGCTGGGTAACGCTTCACCACTGCACAAAATACGCTTAATACTAATCGCGCTGCTAACACCTTCGTGATTAATAAACGCTTGAAGCATTGAGGGTACAAAGTGCACAGTCGTAACACGCTCTTTGGTAATGACTTCAAGTAACCGTGAGCTATCTTTGTGCGCTTCAGGCTGTGCTACAACCAATTTAGCCCCATACATCAGCGGCCAGAAAAACTCCCATACAGACACATCAAAGCCAAATGGGGTTTTTTGTAATACCACATCATCTACTGATAAGGGATACGCCGACTGCTGCCAAGCAATTCGGTTGTAAATTGCTTCATGCGTGTTTCCCACACCTTTTGGGTTACCGGTGGAACCTGATGTGTAAATCACGTAAGCCAATTGGGTAGCATGCGTTATTAAATTAGGTACGCTCGACTCATATTGATCTAACTCCAGTGTATCAACTGGCACCATTGGCGCTATCTCTGCAAGTTGAGACAACGACTTGTGCGAGTCGTCTGTGAGGAACAATGCTAAAGCACTACTTTGCGCTATGTAATCAATGCGTTCTAATGGTAAAGTAGGATCAATCGGCACATAAGCAGCCCCAGCTTTTAACACAGCCAATAAGCTAACGACCATACCCACGCTTCGTTCGAATACCACCCCCACTTTATCTTCTGCACGAACACCTTTAGCTAATAAACAATGTGCCAAGCGATTAGCACGAATATCAAGCTGTTCATAAGTCACCGTTTCGTCCTTAAAACTAACAGCTATCCTTGTAGGTGTTTTTTGACTTTGGTCATGTATGATTTGCTGCACAGGTGTGATGAAGCTATGAGGTGAACTTCCCACATTCCAAACAGCCAGTCTCTGAAGATCTTTTTCTGCAAGTAAAGGTAAGTGGGCCATAGGCACATTAATGTGCTCTAATACTTCAGTCAAAACCATGTGGAATGTATTCAAGCACTGGGTTGCAAATTCAGGGGCATATAACTCATTTGCGTACATCAAATTTAACGTTGTTTCTTGACCCACTTCTTCAATGACATCTAGCTGTAAATCAAACGGCATACCAAAGCGGTAAAACTCAAAGTCCAGAAGTGCTACACCACCCAGTTGCTGCAAACTCTTTTTGTTGCGACGCAAATAATTAAACATCACTTGAAAAATAGGGTGAACACCCGTTTGACGCTCAGGCTTTAATGCTTTAAGCAAATGCTCAAATGGTAAATCCTGATTACCCTGCCCTATTTTTGACACATGTGACGCTTGTTCAAGTAACGAACTAAAGCTCTCATGATGTTCAATGGTGAGTGGGTAAGCTTGGGTATTAACGAAAAAGCCAACAAGATTAAATGTTTCACTGAGATGACGATTCGCAACCGGTACCCCAACTTGAATACGCGTTGCATTAGCAAAACGAGATAAGAGCACTTGCCAAGCAGTCAGTAACACCAGATATGGCGTCACATTGTTTGCTTTAGCGAGCATAGATACTTTATGCCATACTGGTTCATCTAATACTTGGATCTGGGTCTTAACACTATATTGCCCAGAATGACGCGCTTGATTATTAGCGGGTAGGCGTAGCGGCTCATCGGCTTGCAATAACTTCTGCCAAACCTCTAACTGTTTCGCATATAAGTCTTGTTGGTCTTGCTTGTTTAACCATTTTGCAAAGCCCAGATAACCCACTTTTTCAACCGTTTCACTAGACGCTTTCCCTTCACTCAATGCGACGTAAATAGCGACGAATTCATCCAGCAACTGCTGCATTGAAGTACCATCAGCAATAATATGGTGTAACGTGACCACCAAACTACTATCATTACCTTGGTTGACCATACCCACTCGCAACAATGGTCCTTCAACCAAGTCAAAGGGCTGGACAACTATTTGCCTTAACTGTGCATCTCGTTGCGCTAAATCAACCGCGGTTGTTTCAAAAAAAGTGAAGGTTTGATCACCACCATCGATTTGCCAAACATCTTGTAAATCACCCTCTACAAATTTAATCCGCAAAGCATCATGCCGCTGACAAAGCTGTTCAAACGCACTGTTTACGCGATGGGTATCAAGTAAGCCTTCAAAATGTAATGCTCCACCCAAGTTATATGTAACATTGTCAGGGTCTAATTTCCAAGCATACCAAAGAATTTTTTGAGCAGGCGTTAAAGGAACTAATTCTCCATCCGCGATATGCTCTGAAATATGTGTGCCGACGCCAGAGTTTGCACCGCTGATCATTTGTTGTAACTTATTTTTATCAGCTTCCGATAAAGAAGAAAGTTGTCTGTTTTTTCTGGTACGTCTTTGCCGTGACATTCTGGCTCCACTCAACATAAATTGGTTCAAATTTAATATGTGAGCTAGACGAATAGAAACCTGAAAAATCAAGCATTGCGGTGCTTTATTTTATTGATGAGTAAGACAAAAGCAATGTGAGTTGGCGCGCAAGATGTACGCTGTGGTTATTGGCCTCACAGCGTACATTAATTATAGAGAATTACAGATTATATGTTACAGAAAAACCAACTGTTCGCGGCTCTGTTAATTGACCAGAGGTAATTACACCTGTCACTGGTGCACGCTCAATTGCTGTTTCATTCACTTGGTCAAATGCATTATTAACATACGCATCTACTCGCCAATCTTCCGCAATATAAGCAACTGAAACACGAGTTTCTGTGTAACTATCCGTTTGATATAAATCAGCCTGACTAATTTGGACCTGAGGGTTATTTGCCAAATGACTGCGCAGTAATTTGCTTTGATAGTCACTTGTATAACGCGTATTTAAACTGAATTGAACATTATCTGTTAACCAATAATCAGCGCCAATACTTGCCGTCACGCTCGGCGCCATAGGTAACTCTTGACCTAGCAAGTGCTGATTATTGCTATCTGCATTTTCAACACTCGTATGTAATGAGCCGAAACTACCTGACAAGATCAGCGAGTCTGTGGCTGCATAGCTTAACTCAGCTTCAAATCCATAACTGTCCACTTCATCAATGTTATGAATAATTGTATCCCATGGCTGACCTGATGCACCAGTTGCAAGCACTTGGTAATCCGAGTAATTGTTATAGAAAACATTTGCTGCGAGATTTAACGCGTCTCCCCATGATTTACGTACACTGACCTCGAACGTATCAACATATTCTGGATCATAGCTATATACAGTAGAAGAAGCCCAGCTAAAATCACCACCACCCGAGTTGTACCCTTTTCTGAAGCTCACGCCAAGCGTGAGTTCTTCATCAATAGTATGTAAATAAGCGATTTTTGGTAAGTAAAGCGTCTCATCATTGGCAATAATAAATGAAGCACCTGATGCCGCTCTAAATTCGCGATGTTGCTTCTCTTTCTCAATTCGACCACCAGCTATAACTTGGCCTTGCTCGGAAACACTAACAGTAACCTCACCATAAATCGCATCAGATGACGAGTCATCATCCCCTTCATATACACCTTTATTAAAGAAAGCTTGCTCACGATCATACTTATACACACCAAAGTGTCCACTCAACCCATCATCAAAAGCAAAGCCAAATTTACCATCGATAGTTTGACTTTCATCGTCCATACGAACGTGCCACACGAGTGGGTATTGATGAAATTCATAACTATAATCAACGTCAGATACCAATAACTCAATGTCAAAGTTATCATTTATTTCATAAGACGTTTTTAATGAGGTATGCTGACTGTCTACGTCTTTGTCACGGGCATATGATGTATCACTGTCCCAAGGTGTTGAGATAGTACGATTCGCAAGATCCGGACCATCTAAATACCAGTAACGGAATCCCTCTTCTTGTGTATCAACATAACTCAATAACATGTCTAATCCATCAACTTGTGATGGTGTCCATTGTAACTTAGCATTAATACGCGTCATGCCAATCGGCTTTGGATCAAAAGGGTATGCGTCACCGTCAGCCAACTGAAACTGAGAATGGTGTTCTCTATCCACATTTTGTACCGTGAAGCGATATGCGAGTTCATTCTCTATAATCGGCGCAGACACCATGGCTGAAAGCTCTTTGCTTTGCGTTTTATTGGCGTATCCTGCTCTTACCGATGCTTCTAGTCTATCCATGGAAGGCGTATTTGTCGTGACGTAAATGATCCCTCCCATGCTGTTTCGACCACTATTAGACGACTGAGGTCCACGTAACACTTCAATTTGCTGTACATCCCACAAACCAAGATCACCGGTTAACGTGGCTACAAACGGTTCCGCTACACCATCTGTCATCACCGCAACACGTGCTTTAGCGCCTGAAGTGAAAGAATATGACCCTGTAGCAATACCTTCCCCTTTCACCCCCCGAATACTTGGCAAACTATCTGAAAAAACTACATTTGCAATATCCGATAAAATATCGACGTATGAATCTGACTGCCCATTGGCCAGCTCTTCACTCGTAATTACCGCAACCGAAGATGTGGTGTCTTTTAAAGAGCGACCTGCTTTCTCACCATAAACAACAATATTCTCTATCGACGTAATTTGTTCTTTTTCATCCGCTGAAACAGCTGCCGATACTGCCAAGGCAACCGGAACCATACAAAATGCCAGTTTATTCATTATTTCATCCTAAATTATAGTTAGCCGACCAACAGACGAACTAAATGAAGAGAAATTTAAGAATAATAGGAACTAATTTTATTTATCATTACAATTCAATATGTAACATTAAAGCCTCACTATGGACAGCACTTCATATTGTGTAGAAAAGCAACCATAAATGCACAAATACAATACTGTGTTGTCTGAGTGGAAATTGCATCATTTAGTGTTCATGATGCAACAATTAATGCCTGATACGGTCCTATATTCACCAAATTGACATTTGAATGAGGTTACACTTTTTCTTCTGAGGTTATCTTAGTCTTAGCTAATACATAGAGCCCTTGAATCATGGCTGGGAATAGACTCTGCTGAAAGTTATTCCAACGTAGTTCAAAAATTGTATCGGTAGGTGTGATCTTGGTATTTAGAACATCATGAATAACTGGACCTGAATCAATCCCCTGATCAACATAATGCAGTGAGGCACCCGTTTTATCAATCACTTCTGTGTCAACCATTGCCATTGTCTGCCAATTAATAACCTGTTGACCTTGCGCACCATACAAGGCATCCAGTGTAGCAGTTGCACCTCTGCGCTGATAAACAGAGTCCTCTTTTGTGATCCCTGGGTGAATATTAACAATACGCTTTGCGTAAGCACTCTCTTCACTCGCCAATTGATCCAAAATAACAATCAGTCCATCTAACAACACCACATCAGCATCCAACTCATCCAGCTTGCTTTCTAAGCGCTGCTCAAAATCTCGCTTTCCTTCTCGCCATAGTTGTGACCCTTTTGGCAACTTACGGTAACTTGAAGGTACGCAACATAACAGCTCATCGACAGGCGTATTACCCACTTTGAGCGTTTCAGGATAAATCCATTCACCGTTACAAGCCACCCTCGATGTTCCGTAGTCTTGCAATTTTTGACTATCAAGCGAGTGTGTTAAATCGTCGTCAAAAATAACGCCGCTCAACTCATACAGCTCCCCCAAATCACTGCTATTTAGCTGCATCACTAGATGCTCTAATGGTGAAGTCATGTAACGTGTTTCATCTTTGTATGCAATCATTCTACCCGCCATATCTGCCGCTGCATTACGCAAGGAGCACACATATACTAGTTTTAATCTACCCATAGTCTCATCACCCATTTTTTTTGTACTTCTTTAAACCCATAACTCACATGTTACGAATTACACTATCCCATCATCAGACGCTGTACTCAGGTAAATATTTACTTAACCTCAGATTTGGATAAGGGTTTTAGAATAAAAAGTGTTTTGAAAACAAACTTACGTACAATCCAATGATAATATTTTGTTCAATATCAAGGCGTTTTTATGCAGTAATAGCGGGCTATTACAAATGAAAGCAACGCCGAGAGTGAGAAAAATAGCTTTATTGGGCAAATTCGCTTATCCAGAGCTGAGGTTACCTACTCTGTGCTCTATTGATACGCTCTACACATCAATCTCACTAGACCAATACAGGCATAAAATCTGCGATGTGTGCCAATCTGTGTGTTATTTTGTTACTCATTATCAATATTGATCACCAGCTCGACGGCATAATAGGTAACTTGGATAAGATAAAACCCATGCATCAAGACGGGCGCTCAATGCATGGGTTATTGTAGGAAACGCTTTAAGAGAACAAAAATAGAACCTCAAAGATCAACAGCCTCTCGTTAAACAACTTAAAATCCCTTAAAACTGATAAGCAACACTGGCTTTTATATTACGCCCAGGTTCGTAATCCATTAAAAACAACCCCTTTTCGCCCGCTAATGGGTGGCCAGTCACGCCTGTTTTAGATGACTGAGAGGCATAAAATTCATCAAATACATTGTCAATGCCAACTCGAAGGTGCAGTGCACTTATCGTCTGTGGCGTCCAATGCACCGACAAATTGTGTACCGTATAACTGCGCTTTTCACTGTTAATACTAGGGCCACCTAAAAATTGCCCTTCAGCCACACCGCCAACCATCATACCTTCCCAAGCAACATCAAGGTCATAACGCTCGAATTGGTAAGCCACACGCGTCGTAATTGTATCGCCTTGCTCTCGCTCTAATCGTGAGCCATCTAATACTTCATAATGCGAAAATGCCGACAAATCACTATTCGATTGAGCATAGGTAAATTGAATTGATAGCCGTCTATGAGTAAATTCAGAATACGCTTCAAAGCCATCAATCTGCATATCACCGATATTATCCTTCCATTGATCCCAGCGATGCTTTGGCTGTGGTTTCATTGCACTATCGTAAATATAGTTGTCTATATGCGTTGAAAAAGCGGTTACCCCTGCCGACCAAGTGATTGAGTCACCTATCGTCCGTTGATAAGCAATCGCCAGTTCTGTGTTAAGCCCCGTTTCAGCTTCAATGTCATTATTTTCACTATCCCTAAGGCCTGCGCCAGCGAACACCTCGCCAATCTCAGGTCCTTTAAATAGTTCCGTGCTACTGATCTTAATCAAGAAATTCTCGGTTAGATGGTATTCCGCGGCAAGCGACAAAGACAACTCGGTAAAGTCGTTGGTGATCACTTTTGAATCAATCTTATAACTATCATGGCGTATACCTGGCATGATCACTAAGCCATTATCGAACTCAATGCGATCCTGCACAAACAGCGCTAAATTTTTAGCTTCTTCTTGTGATTGACTGAGCGTGTTATCTGGGGCCAATTTATGGAAATCCGTTTCATGTTTAAGGTAATCAGCCCCATAAGTGATGAGATGGCTTTCACGTGAAAAAAGCGCCTCAAACGGCGTCTGAGCTATGAGATTCAACCCACTATTTTTTGCCTCCCCAGTGACTTGACCCGCATTCCCCCTAAAACGCGGACTCGGTGAAAGTGCCCAACCGGCTTCATCTCGGTAAAGTTCACTGACATTGCTAAATATACTCGCAGTTAAGGCAGAGCCTTGGCCCCACTCTAAATCATAGCTTAAAGTAAGCGTGTCACGAGTAAACTCTGTAGGCCATAACAAAGGCCTACCTAACCCTTTCTCAAACACAAGGTCAGTTGCCAGCCCCATATCAGGGCGGTAGCTATAATGACCTTTGTCCTCATAGGTCTCATAGCTCAACGCCAGTCGCTGATTAACATCGATGTTCCAGCCGACCTTAAGTAATGCATCATTCACATCCCCCTCAAGACCTCGGACAGTGCCATCGGTGCCCGCTATGGCCCCCCCAGTTTGATCGGTAATTTCTCCGCCACCCACATCGTAGTTGTCTCGTGTGACTTGATTATAATACGCCAAGAAATCTAGCTGTTCAGTCAAGACCCCATAACCTGTCAAAGAAAAATTATGCCCCGCATTATTTGCCACACCAGCCGATACTCGCCCACCTACAGAATCCCCAGGTGCTAACAAATCGGCGGCTTCTTTTGTTTCAAACCGTACAGCGCCACCTAAGCCACCATTTATAACCGAATTTGTGCCTGTTTCAATATCCACTGATTTAAGAATATCTGCATGGATCTGTAAATTCCCCATGTGATGGTACATATAAGAATTTTGCGCTGCACCATCAATGGAAATTTTCAGATCTTTATCATCCATACTACGAATCGTAATACGTTGATTTAAAGAGTGTGCGCCGCCCACATCAATACCTGGGATACTGCGCAGTAAATCAGAAATATGATCTGCTTGTTTATCGGCAATATCTTGCTCTTGCAAGTAAAGCGCTGACGTTTTAACTTGTGTACTCCACACGGCGATTTTCTCTATATTATCAGCCGTTGCGTACACTGATGGCGCGATAAATACACTTGCTAAAGCTAACGTTAGGCCCGTTTTGCGAAAACCCATTTGTTGAGCCGCTAAAATCAACATACAACATCCCTTAAATGTAAATAAGAATTAATATCAATATTGTACATAGATTACAGGTTGATATTTGATCTTCTATTTTGCAAAATCGCCTAACTTATTTGCAAAAAAATCAATAAGGATTGACGTTGTGACAACTTGTATTTATGCCGATGATCTATCTTATGCCTTACAAAAAATTGGCTTAGAGTCCCGTCAACACTTGCCATCTCAGCAAACACACGTAGCACAGGGTAATTTAAGCTTCATAGAGTTACAAAAAGGGTTTTATTTACACCGCGCTAATATCGTAGAAAATAGTAATACCAGTAGCAGTGCTATCTTACCCGCAGGCTGCCATATAACAGTATTATTAGCGGGAGCTGTGTCGTTTAGAGTGGCACAAAAGCGTTATCACTTTAGTGCTGATAAGGGGCCTGTTGCCTTTGTTAATATAGTCAACAAACAAGATATTTTTACCCGTTTTATGCAGGATGGGCAGCCTGTAGAAAAAATCACCCTAAGCTGTGAGCGCAGCTGGTTTTTACAAAAGATGGCCAGTGAACAAGCCTGTCAGCAAATAGACAAGCAGCTTTTTCATTCTCAAAATGTCTATATTGCACCACTCACCTCTTTGCTACTCCAACAAGCCAAAACCATTGCTAATCATGATGACAGCACACCGCTTTTAGCCCCGCTATTGTTAGAGCAACACGCTCTCGCATTATTGTATAATGTGATTAGCCAATTTTATCACCCTAGTTCAAAACCAAATCAAGCATACTATTCACACGCACCTGTTCAAGCCAGTGAGGCTAAACTGAGCGCATTATTATTACTTTTAGAGCAAGACTTTACCCTCACTGACATTGCCGATCAGTTAGGCGTTAGCATCAGTACATTACAGCGAAATTTTAAACGCAGTTTCAACACCACGTTAAAACAATACGTCAAAATAAAGCGCTTAGAAAAAGCCAGAAAAGCATTACTCATAGAAGGTTTAACGATAGGAGAAGCTGCATATTTAGCAAAATATACGCATGTGGGCAATTTTATTACCGCCTTTAAAAAACACTTTAATGTTACGCCTATGCAGCTGATTAAATTACATCGAAGTAGCGGCTCATACGGCCCAAAGTAAACCTAGGCCAAAGCCCCATAACCCGAGGTTCAGTGCAACTAGTATGATATTAAACACCGTATTTAAACGGCCTTTAATATAGTCTCCTGCGATTTGCCAAGCCGCCAAAATACCATTTGCGACTGTTGCTGTAAGCACTACGGTTGCCAGTATTTTAAACCACAACGCACTGTGCAGTGTTGACCACATTGCAAATGATACCGGTCCACACAGCACCAAATACCCGATCATCGCCGCCAAAAACAAAATAATGATCACGTTACAAATACGCTGTAAGATCCATTGCTGTGTGCCGGATAAATTTATCATAGCCATATCCATACCCCTGATAACATACTCAGTAATACGCCGATAGCAATACATGCCCATGAAATTTGCGCCCCACCTTCTAAGCTCTCAAAATGCCCTGCCTCTTGAATTAAGTGCTTAACACCGCCGCATAAGTAATATCCCATTGCGGTCAAAAAAGCCCATAAGAATAGCTGGATAATCGTACTTTCATCACGTAATGCATGCAATAAAGCAAAATTTTCTGGAGATTGTAGTGAATACCATAAAGTTGGTAAATAAAAAGCAAAGCCAACCCACATCACCACGGCACTGATCCTATGTAGGATTGATGCATAAGCAGTAATCGGCAGAGCCATGGTCTGTATTGCTAAATTCATAGGCCGTTGTTTTTTCATTTTCACCTCTGAGTTGATGTTACAAAAAGCCCAAACCGATTTGGCTTGGGCTTACGGGGTACGCTTATTCCGAAAGTTGCTCGATTAACTTCCCTTCTATGATGTACGCCAAATTATCTATGCTCGGGTCTTCAAAAAATTCAGCGGGCTCTAATTCAATTGAAAACTGCTGCTTCACCTTAGCCAACATCTGAATGGCAATCAGTGAATCTCCACCTAGCGCAAACAAGCTATCAAACACCCCAATTTCATCAAAGCCAAGAAACTCGCGCCAAACAGCCACCAGCTTATGTTCAAGTTCACTCTCTGGGGCTTCATATTCGGTGTCTAAGTCTGGGCGTCCATGTCCCGCAGGCTTAGCTTTCGCGTTTAAAATCGCCTGCTCCGCCTCACGTGTTACGTGTACCAGCTGTGACCAACGCATGCTAGCGGCATACACTTGCGACTGACCACTTGCAAAAATATCAGCTAACATGGCAGCACCAATATCACCTTGCAGCCCTAAACCTTCGGGTAATTGGAACTTCGCAGCCATCCCAGTTTTAGCCCACGCATCCCAGTTAATACTAACAACAGGGAAGTTATGTGCTTGCTGTGCCAATGTATCTAGATACACGTTGGCCGCACAATAATCACTTTGTCCATATGCACCCAATACGGAGGCCAAAGAAGAACACACAGCGAACTGCTGTAAAGCATGCTCTTTAAATACCTGTAATACGTTCTGTGTGCCTTGAATTTTGCTCGATAAGGTCACACTAGCGTGCTCCATTGTCATCCCAGCAATAAACCCACCACCTGGTAGCCCGGCACTATGTACAACATGCGTGATCGTACCCATTTGCTGCTCAGCTGACTTTACCGACTGGGCAAGCTGAGCGGCATCAAGTACGTCAGCGGTGATCACCATGACATCAACATTTTTCGCCTGCAATGATAATAATGCTGTTAGCTGCTTACGTAACTTGTCATCAGTCTCACTGGCTTGTTGTAATGCTTGCCACTGAGATTCAGGTGCAAACTGACCACGAGTTTGCAAAATAAGTTTGTGACCTTGTTCGCCTAGGTATTTAGCCAGATGTAACCCTACACCACCCAAACCACCGGTAATTAACGTGACACCCGACTCAATCGAAGTATCAGCACCCGTAGGAATGACTTGCTGGCTAAGCACAAAACGTTGCTTACCGCGATATGCTATTTCATTATGTTCTGGCTTATCTGCCACTAAATCAGCCACCAATTTAATCAATACATCTTCATTGAAGGCAATATCTGCATCTTTAAATTCAATCACCCGCGTGAGCGTATTGTGCTCTAGCGGCAACCCACGGGTTAGTCCCAAAAGCGTGGCCTTTTCTGGTGATAAACTTTCATCATCTAATACCGAAAATAACTGAGTAGCTAACACACTTAAGCGCACATTAAAGGTCGCAACTAAGTGCTGTACCAGTGGCAGTAATGCCTCATAACCTATGACATCATCCGATTTTGCCGGCACAAAAAAGCGCGTATCTACAAAATGTGTTACCTGTGTATCATCCGCTAAAGAAGCATGTAGCTTTTCCCAATGAGTGAGATTTGTGTAATCAAAATGAATGTGGCCATTGTCTTGAACCGTAAACTCTGCATCATCTCCTTGTACTGCCCATAAGGTGGTTAACTGTGCACCTCGTTCAATAAACGCCGTACTCAGTGCACTGCATATCTGTGAGTCTGATGCCAATAATACAAAGTGCTCTGCGCTCAAATCTTGACGCTTAACATGCAGCGGTTGCTGCTGCCAAATAGGTTGCAATAATTGCGGCTGTGAACTGGATGGCTCAGCGTCACGTGTCGCTGACACAGTTCGATCTTTATTGACCTCAACCCAATACTCTTGCTGACTAAACTGGTATTCAGGCAACACTTTAGCCGTACTCGGTGTCAACTCTCCGATATGTTGCCAATCGATGTTTAACCCTAATTGCCATAGTGTTGCAGCCGTTTTAGCAAAAGGCGCGATGACGTCTTTCATATCGCGTACATGAGCAATAGAGTTTAAAACCGTCAGCTCTTTCGTAATGCCCACCTGCTTCACCAATTTCTGCAGCGTATCACCAGGCCCTGCTTCAATGAGTACATCACAACGCTCAGATAACGTGTGCACCCCTTCAGCAAATTTTACTGGCTGACGAATGTGATCTAACCAATATTGTACCGATGTTGCTTGATCATCTGTGATCAGCTGTCCGGTGACATTGCTCACAAACGTAATATCTGGTGCGCTTAAATCGGCCGCCTCTAAAGCAGCTTTAAACTCCGGTAACACCGCCTCTGTTAAATGGCTATGAAATGCATGAGATACATGGAGTCGTGTACAGCTTATCTGTTCGGCTTTTAATTGTGTTTGTAATGCTTTTATTGCCTCTTTTGTCCCAGCAACCACGGTATTCGTCGGACTATTTAACGCGGCAATATCCAGCTCAGCAGTTAAATAGGGGGCAATAGTTTGCTCATCAGCCACCACAGATAACATCGTACCAGGAGCCATACCTTGAAGCGCTTCTCCTCTGGCCGTCACCAAAGTAACCGCCGTTTCTAATGACATCACATTTGCCAAACATGCCGCGACATACTCACCGATGCTATGTCCCAACATGCCAGTGATAGTTACACCTAATGCCTGATATGTGCGCGCCATCGCATAACCCACAATAAATAATGCCGGCTGTGTCACGCGCGTTTGGTTCAGAAGTTGGTTCGCTATCAGAACTTGATCATCTTCAGGTGCAAATACCGTAGTAAGTTGCTGTTGTAATTGCTCAGAAAAATGACTCAATGTTTCATTAAACACAGATTTAAAATACGCGTTATGTTTGAGCAATGGCTGAGCCATTGTCACATACTGAGACCCCTGTCCCGAAAACAGTAAGCCAATACGCGCATCCATCGTTTTCATTGCCACAACGTCACGGCTTAACATCGCGACGGCTTGCTCGTGATCTTTGACCACAAATGCTTTTCTGTAGGCGAGTGCGGCACGCTTTTGTTGTAATTGCGCGGCGGCTTCTGCAAGAGTGTGTGGCTGTGCAACCAACATATTCTGCAGTGCAGCTACCTGATCATTGAGCCCATTTTTTGTTGCTCCACTCACAGGTAAGATGTACCAAGGCGCTCGGCGCGTTGACTCTGCGAGTTCCGGTTGCTCCTGCGAAACATATTCTTCTAAAATAACATGTACATTGGTACCCCCCATCCCTAACGAACTCACAGCCGCCCTACGAGGGGTATCACTTTCCCATGCTTTTAATGTGTCATTGACATAAAATGGACTCGCAGCAAAATTAATGGCTGGGTTTAGTGGCTTGGCATGAATGCTCGGAGGCAATTGCTTATATCGCAAGGCTTGCACAGCTTTGATCAAACCGGTGACACCTGCAGCTGAGTCCAAATGCCCAATATTGGCTTTAATCGAACCAATGGCACAATACTGTGTTTTATCCGATTGATAGGCTTGGCTAAGCGCGGCAATCTCGATCGGATCGCCGAGTTTAGTTCCTGTGCCATGCGTTTCAATATACCCAATTGAACTTGGCTCCACATCGGCAAATTCAAGCGCTGCACTCACTGCATTGGCTTGCCCTGTTACACTGGGTGCCGTATAACCAATTTTGTCTTTACCGTCGTTATTAACCGCGGAGCCTCGGATCACGGCCAAAATGGTATCGCCAGCATTGCGTGCATCTTCAACACGCTTCAGTACCACGGCAGCACTGCCGCTACCAATTAAAATACCATCAGCATTTTCAGAAAAAGCACTTAGCTTACCGGTCGGAGATAAACTCCCTCCAGCAGGTGCGTGATACCCCTGCTCGGATGCCAAATTTAGCCATACACCGCCAGCTAGTGCAGCATCGCTTTCGAAGTTTTGCAGTGAGCGACATGCCATATGAACGGCGACCAACGAGGTAGAGCAAGCTGTTTGTACAGTGACCGATGGGCCTTTAAGGTTAAGCTCATAGCTAACCCGTGTTGCTAAAGAGTCTTTATCATTACCGTTTGTTAAGGCCAGTAAGCTCGTTATGTCATTCTGCGTGTTGTTTGATAACAGGTTTTGCAATAAGTAGCTCGGTACGCCACACCCCGCAAAGACGCTGGTTAAATTATCAGCACTTGGCGTAATGCCGGCATCTTCTAATGCATGCCAACACGTCTGTAAAAAAATACGCTGTTGAGGGTCTAGTTGCTCAGCCTCTTTGGGACTATAACCAAAAAAGCCAGCATCAAACGCTTTAATATCGGTGAACGGGACACCTGCTTTAACGTAATCAGGGTCCGCTAACGTGTCACTGTCTACCCCAGTACCGCGCAGTTGTTCATCACTATATGGTGTAATACTACAATGTTTCTGTGCGACGTTTGTCCAAAGCTCCTCGACGTTCTTTGCATCAGGGAAACGTCCCGCCATACCCACAATGGCGATATCTAATTCACTATATTCTATCTCTGACATACTTATGATTCTCTTGATTTTTTACGACGAGCAGCCAATGCATTCATGCCTTTTTTTTGCTGCTTAGCTGATGGTTTCGACTGAGGTTTTACCACTACTGATGACCCAGATAGATGCTCAGCCAATGTAGCAATACTTGGATAGGTAAATAACTCTGTTAATTGCACGTTCGGATAATGAGCTTGCAATGATTCATGCACCGCCATAAGCAATAAAGAATGACCACCAATGTCGAAGAAATTGGCTTGACGGTCAATGTCAGCCTGTTTTAAGTGCTGTTGCCATACTTGGCTAATTAAGTGCTCAACATCATTACTTGCCAGCTCAACCTGAGATGGGGACACCGACTGCTCTGACGTTATCTCTGGCAGCTTATGCCTTTCCAATTTACCGCTGGCATTCACTGGTAAGTGTGCCATTACCACCATGTGTTTTGGGATCATGTAATGCGGTAACTGCTCACTGAGCGCACGTTTAATACTGTCGCCAGTGGGTAACGCCTGCGCAGTGCTTTCAACATAAGCGATAAGCTCCATACCATGCTCACTGCTTTGCGTCACAACCACCGCAGCATCAACGCTCGGTAATTGCGTTAAACATTGCTCCACTTCACCTAATTCAACTCTAAAACCGCGTACTTTAACTTGATGATCTCGACGACCATGATACTGTAATTGGCCATTGTCCCAGCTTACTAAGTCCCCCGTCGCATACATACGCGCACCATTCGCACTAAATGGGTCTGCAATGAATTGACTGGCCGTGTGTCCAGCTCGACGCCAATATTCACGCGCAATGACCTCACCGCCAACATATAGCTCACCGATCTGCTTTTCGGCGACTAATTCAAGGTTGTGATCAAGCACATACAATTTACGCCCGTGTAACGGTTCACCTAAAGGCACAGCATCCACAGGAGGGTTAGCTTGGCAATCGTAAATTGCTGCTTCCACCACGATTTCAGTCGGTCCGTATGTATTCAATAAGCGTACATGTTCAAGCCCTGCACGTCGCCAGTCAGCAATGGCAGTGGTAGACATTGCTTCACCACCAGAGTGAACCTGCCTTAGCTTAGGCAGCGAGATAGGCGCGATATTCTCATGATGATGCGCCCAACTTGAGGCAATGCTGCGCCAATAAGCTGCACTTAAATCCATCACTGTAATATTATGACGTTGCGCCTGTTCATAGAGTGTTTTCGCATCCCACAATGCGTTACCTCTTAATACAATGGCCCCGCCTGCAGACCATGTTGGAAACACTTGCTCGACAAACGCATCAAAATTCGCGGTCGCAAACTGTAGCACCACATCTTGCTCACTCAGCGAGATAAACTGTGTCGCAGACTCGATATACTGTGCCAATGCATCATGACTAATCACCACGCCTTTGGCTTGACCTGTCGAACCCGAGGTATAGTTTAAATAGGCGATATGGGCCGGATGCTTTAATACCGAAGGGGTATTAATCTTTTTATAAAAAAGATTCAGCAACTGCGCGGGTGCTAGCCATTGTCCAGAGAAGACAATGTCAATCTGCTCAAGGTCACTGATCACCGCGCTGCATATACTGTCTTTGAGCATATAATTTAACTTTTCAGCGGGGAATTGGGCATCTAATGGTAAATAGGCGATATTGGCTTTTAAACAGGCTAAAACACTGGCCAACATCAGTGGAGTACGCTCCAACAGCACACCCACAATTGGATTTTCCCCAAGTTTTTCAGCAAGTAAGGCATGTGCTAACCTGTTTGATGTTTGTTCTAACCATTCATAGCTAAATTGTTCGTCTTTATAGATCACCGCTGTGCGCTGTGGATATTGCCCTGCATATTCACTTAATTGAACCAGCCAGTGACTAGACGGTGCTATAACGTCATCACCTTGACCTTGTGCAAGTATCCGCGTTGTATCACTAAGGAGTGCCAAATTACCCACGGCATGCTCTGGGTGTTTCACCACTTGCGTAAGTAAGTTCGCCCATGCATGTTGCAAATGCTCAATAAATGCAGCATCAAACAATGACGCATTGTACTGTAACTCAAGCGCTAATTGACCATTACTGAATAACCGAGAATCAATACTTAAATCAAACTGCGCTTCATGCTTTAGCGGTGCTACCTCAACAAGCGACACATCAGGTAAGGTATCTAAAATATCCAAATTATGCTCAACATGATTGAACATCACTTGGAATAAAGGCGTTTGACCGACAAGTCGCTCTGGGTTAACGATTTCAACTAATTTTTCAAACGGAAAATCTTGATTATCTTGTGCAGCCAACGTGCGATTTTTACATTGGTTCAATATATCACTAAAGCTATCAGCGGCATCAATATCAGCATTTATCAACTGGGTATTTATGAAAAAGCCGGCTAAGCCATGTACTTGGCTATTTTGTCGATTAGCCACTGGGATCGCGACCCGTGATTTCGCTTTATTGGCCACACGGTAACACAGTGTTTGGAAGCTGCTTAATAGCAACATGAATAAACTGGCACTGTGTTGATGTGCTAGCTTCTGTAAACCTGCAACTTGTTGATAATCTAAGTGCAATGTTGAGGTAGCCAATGGCGCCATGTCCACTTGCCGTGGGTGCTGAGGCTCAAAAAGTAATTCATCAGCAGGTACGTTCAGCTCGTTCTGCCAATAAGCTAATTGCTGCTGCGCTTGTTCAGTCGCCAACCACTGTTGTTGCCACTGCGCATAATCACCATACTCAATTTCTGACGGTTCGATGTTTAATGCTTGGCGTTGAGCCAACCGCTGATAGTGTGCACTTACCGCACGTATCAGTAAATCAAACGTCCAAGCATCTGATGCAATATGGTGCATGCTCATTACCCAGATATATTCCTCATCTGCGCATTGCACCAGTCCAACTCGGAAGTTTTCTCCTTTCTCGAGGGCAAACGCTTTACTGTTTAACGCAGTTATCCAACTATCAGTTTGTACTGCAATATTCTGCTCAGCGCTTAAATCAACATACTGCCAATCTAGATTTTGCTCCGTTGCCGTTTGACGCCATTGCCCTTGATCATTTTTATAATAACGATGACGTAAAATCGCATGATCTGACAAAACCTGTTCACACGCTTGCTGCAACCATTGCTTTGAGAGCTTGCCTCTGAGTACTATCTGAGCACCGATATGGTATGCATTACTTTGCGGCTGTAATTGCCACAAGAATAACTGGCGCAATTGCTGAGCGCTAAGTTCACTGCTGAGACATTGCTGAGACACTATCTTTTGCTGTGTTTGCCTGTTCTCTAGGGTACTTTTCAGTAAGGCACAGAATTGGCCAAAAGTGTGCGCTTTAAATAGGCTAGTAAGCGCAATATGACACGAGAACTCGGCTTCCACTTTCGCCAAAAGTTGTACCGCTTTAATCGAGCTTCCACCCAGTGCGAAAAAGTCAGCTGCATCATGACGTACAGGGTAATTAAGGGCTGATTGCCATATCGTGGCTAATGTTGTTTCCAGCTCACCCCAGTGGCTATTATCAGTCTCTTGCACACTGTGTAATTGAGCAAGTGCATCACGGTTGAAATCACCATAACTTGCGAGCTTGTTAAGGCCGTATAGTTTTAAACAGGCACTGCGCTGCAACTTACCACTGGATGTTTTAGGTAAAGCCCCTTGGTCAAGTAATAGAACTAATTCAGGACTTTGCCCAAAGTGCTCAATCACATAGTCTCTCACGACCAACGCCACCTGCTCAGCAGGCATATCATCTCGAAATTTATTGCTGGTTTCTATGGCTAAACCAATACCCTCTCCGTGTTCTGCACTTGGCACAGGGAAAGCTGACACCCTTCCTTTACGCACAAAGCTCAAGCCTGCTTCAATACTGCGCTCAATATCTTGAGGGTAAATATTGTGTCCATTGCTAATAATTAAATCTTTTTGTCGCCCTGAGATATATAGCTGATCTTCATATAGGTAACCCACGTCACCCGTCCTAAGCCAGCGGTGATTATCTCGTTCTACAAATGTATCAACTGTCGCTTGTTCATTTTGCCAGTAGCCCACAGCAATACTAGGCCCAGCTGCCCAGATTTCACCGATTTGACCCGCCGGCAATTCAGTAAATGTATTGGGGCACGTGATTCTAATTAAATGTTGTGAGGGAGCTCTACCACAACTTACTTGGTGGCTATATTCACCATTATTACGACTATCTTGCGCGGGTACTTGACGTGCCTTGCCTTGGCTTAATGCCTCATTACAAAATGCATGTATTTTAGCTCCAGAGCCAGCTTTACTCCCCGTCACTAAGAGCGTCCCTTCCGCTAAACCATAGCAAGGATACAATGCCTCTTCTTTAAAACCATTAACGCTAAAACTGTCCGCAAAGTCATACAAGGTGTCATGCCTGATCGGCTCTGCACCTGAAAATGCAACGCGCCAACTGGATAAATCTAACGCGGCTCTTTGCTTGCCCTTAATACGCTCTAAACATAACCGAAAGGCAAAATCAGGCCCACCAGAAATAGTACCTTTATACTCGCTGATTAACTCTAACCAGCGTACTGGCTTTTCCATAAAGTAACGCGGTGAAGTCAACACTAACGGAAAGCCCGAAAATAAAGGCTGTAATAAACCACCAATAAGGCCCATATCATGGAACAACGGCAACCAACTCACGAATACATCTTCTACAGACGTCTCAACAACTTCCGCAAGTGCTCGCTCATTGGCTATTAAATTGTGATGACTGACCATCACCCCCTTTGGCTTCGCTGTCGACCCAGAGGTGTACTGTAAAAATGAAATATCATTTGCACAAGCGTCATACCTTTGTACTTGGGTGATCGATTCATCCAATGTATCAACCACTAACATGGTGCTATTGCTTGTTTGTTCTACCATTGCATGCACCGTCTCAGCAAAGCGGGCCGTTGTTAATACAACAGCGGCTTGAGAATCTTCTGCAATGCCAACGGTTCGAGCAATATGCTGCTCTTTTGTTGATTCTGGCGGAAAACTCGGAATGGCGGTTACACCTATATATTGACATGCAAAAAAGCTCGATACATAGTCAATGCCAGAATCCATTAATATTAATGCACGGTCTCCCGCTTTTGCTTGTGTGTGAATGTGGTTAGCTAACCAGATACAGCGTTGATACAAAGCATGATATGTCCAAGAAGTACGTTGCTTCCGATCAACACAAATGAGTGCAACGCGATCGGGGGTTTGCTCAGCATGCTGAGCTAAATAATCCATGATGGTAATGGCTGACATATCAGGCTCCATTAGAAAATTAACTGGCTATGTTATTGGTAGGAATGTGTAAGATTTGAATACAAAACAATAGATTGTGTCTTATTTAGTAGCGATATAAACACAGCGTACAACTACCATACCGTTTTATATCACTACTAATTTGACTTTACTTAGCCATTGCTTCACGTAGGCTAGCTGGACGCATATCGGTCCAGTTTTCATTAATATACGTTAAACATGTATCCTTACTGCCTTCAATGCCGACATCTTTCCAACCACCAGGAACACTTTTATAACTCGGCCAAAGTGAATACTGCTCTTCGTGATTCATAAGTACTTTAAAAGTGCCATTCTCGTTGTCAAAACTCATCGTGTTTCCTAAAAATCATTTGCGACTAATGGCTTTGTGACGCTCGACAATGAAAGATTTTTAGTCTTTTTCTATCTTTAATGTGATTTTACTTTTTAGCTGCTTAGCTAGGTCTTCTCTCCTATAAGGCAAATCAACCAATTGTTGCATTTGGCTGTACTGCAAACTCTGATCAGTAAAGTGCTTTGATCCTGCTAAAGTTGATTGAGAAAAGCTCAATAAGCCTCGCGCTTTTGGACCTGTACTTTCAAACCCCACCACCATCATCCAACTTGATCCAAAATGTACGGGAATACCATCTTGATTTAACCCTGACCAAGTTGGTGCTTTGGTTAGAGGGTTATTAACACCCGCACGTACAAAAGGCGAAAATGACGTCATATCCATATGGTTACTTGCAGCATAAATATTAAACCCTCCAACATGATGGGTAGCTCCAGGCCAGCGGATCCGACGAGCGTCTTTTTGTAAATACTGCACATCTCCCCACTTAGCGTCTAACGCAAAGCCCGCACTTGTAACCACTTCAGCTGCAACCGCTAAACGTTTCAAAATATCACTGTTTTTCACTAAATCTCTAGGTGTATTAATTGGATCTTTGGAATCAAATTTCACATTAAAGTCTGCTTCTAAATCAATCATATATACTAATTCATTGATTAAATGCGCTGCTTTAGAGTCTAAGTTAAAAAATCCACCCCATAAGGTCACTGCACGGCATGCAGCGTCCACATTCCCAGCGACTTGACCCGCAAATAGGATGCAAGCAGTTTGTAAATCAGATTTAAAACGTGAGAAGAACGTACTATTGTCCAATAGTGCACGCTCCACTTCAGCAATAGTGAACTTGCCATCTTGGCCTGCTCGATTAGACAACATATCGAGGCTAAGTCGTGTACGCATTGATTGCGTCACAGCAAACTTGCCATATAACGGTGAGTGCTCCACTAGTGGTTCTAAAGCGTTGGTTAACCAATAGGAATCATTTGAGTTTTGCACGTAATCATTTCGCTCTAACTGTGGGGCATGTTCAAACTCCACCTCTGCATTAAAAATGAAGCTACGCTCTTTTGCGGGTAATACAATTAACCCCGATCTTGCAAAGATATTTGCGCTGATTGGATCCGTTTCCAAAAAGGTAATCGCCTTTGATGACAACAAAGGCACGTTCGAGTCATCAATGTAGAATGTATTTCCATCCTTATCAGCCATCAATGTGTTATTAAACATCATGCCATCAAGATCTTGAAATGTTTGTTTAAACTCAGCCAAATCATCTGCTTCATTCATTGCTAACCAATGGTCTATTGAGTCAAAGCTATCTAAGTTGGCATCTTTTAACACATACACAAACTGTTCATCCCAAGGGAAGCGCTTACTATCCTCAATAACGATGCCGATATCTGTGTAAAAAACTGTTTTTCTGAGCGTTTGTGTGCCATTACCTATTTTTACCTGAATATCAATATCGCGTGATTCGATGGTTTGCCATTGTCCATCTAATTCATAACTGAGCTTATCATTAGGCTTCAGTGACAAACGATAAAACACCGCATGTTTCGCGGCTGAAAACGTATGAGTCCAAGCTAATGAGTCATTGAAACCTATATTAACAGGACCTGGAAATCC
>NZ_JAGJEF010000027.1:0-59049 GCF_018100875.1 Pseudoalteromonas sp. MMG012 | reverse complement strand
TTTTTGATTTCATCCTTGATTTAGACAAACTAAAGCAAGGAGTTAAAGTCTTACGCTCTGCCTTTAAAAGTACTAAAACATAACTTATTAAGCGCTACGCTTTAAGCCACGATGTCATTATATTGTGTCATATATATTGACAACCAGTAGTTTAACACTTGCTGATGTATGGCTTCAAAAAGAACGTAAAAAGCACCCCCCTGTTTACTAAACAACCATTTGACTTTGACCAACTTCTGATATAATAGAGGTAGACTTATTTTCTAAGAGTAAACCCTATGACTATTACTCTCCATGGTAATGTTGCCGATCTCGTACAAAATGAGGCTAATAACTCAGGTTATCAGTCGCCTGAAGACCTTATCTTCGAGGCGGTTTCAGAGTACGTAAAAAAGCGCATTGATTCGGGTATTGAACAAGGTCTTCAAGATGTGGCTAATGCTGATATGGTTGAACTTGACGCAGGCAACATCTCACAGATACTTTCTAAACCTGCATCTCAATGGTAAAAGTACTATTAACCCGCAAAGCCAAAACCGACCTTGAATTGGTCGAATGTTTTATAGCTGAAGACAACCCAGCCAGAGCCAGAGCCAGAAGTTTTTGTGAAGAATTCTTGCACAGCGCAGTTGAAAACTTAGCTACATTCCCTTGCTCTCACCCGCTATACAATAAAGAAAAGAATGTCAGGCGATTTGTTTACCGAGACTACAACTTGTACTATCAATACGATACATCAAAAGACAGTGTGTACATCCTGCATATACTCCACGCCTCGGTATTTCAAAATATGCTGTTACGTAATTCTAAATGAAAAAAGCGACTTAGTTAAGTTGTTCGTCGCTTCTTACCAAATACGTTACCTTTTAGCCATCAATAGGAGTTTGGATAAATAAAAACAACTACTGAGTGACCCGTCCGTCTCTTGCTGATACAACTAGCATCGTAATTAAAGTTCCGCAAATAAGCGCTATAATCATATAGCCAAGGTTTTCATATATATCGTAAATAAAGGTCAAAGAATTAAAGTCAAATCCGTTACGTAACACATTTTCCAGTAATGCAAGCAAGTTAATAATACCAGCAAAAATAAAGAACCAATGAAAAATGCCATCAAAAGCTGTTAGTTCAATGTTTTTAGATGTGGTTTTGGATATTAGTTTTGATAGTTGAACCCTGCAAATCAGCAAGAGAACAGCAATAAGGTTTATTGCTAGTTGCACACCAAACACTAATGAACCAACGATAAGGTAATCGTCTAGCTCTCCACCCAAGCTAATAATATTATATGAAAAAACCACATATTCACTGATAGCGACAAGCGCAAGAATCGCAGATATGTGAGTGATATTTGGATCCTTTTTAAGGACCCCAAATACCACGCCAAATGTCAATACAGTTAAATACAAAAATGTTACATAATCTGGATTAGCAACTTGGGTATAAAAAACTGCCAATGCAATGATCGTGATAAATATTAGATTAGATACTTTCATCTCTATCCCTGACTATCCTTAACTGGTGGTGGAATCAAGTTTTCGGGGGAGTAACCAACCGCAGAAGGCTTATTTGGTTTATAAATAGATCCACCTTTAATGTGATGTAAAACTTTTTCGTTTATTAATTTCATGATAACAATTCCTATGTACATTTTCTGCTGCCAAGTTTTTGAATTTGGAAAACTGGCAGAACCCCAAAGGTAGCTAATTACAAAACGGACTAACCACTTTATAAAGCTTAAAACTCAGCATATTGTCGATATAGAATAACTTACATTAATTGTGCATATTTGCAAAAAGTACTCATAAAAAATTTCATATGCTTCAATATATCAACACTAACATTATGATTCGTCATCGTCTAAACTTATACCTTCTGTACCGTTAACTTGTTTTCGGACCTTTTTAATCTCACTGAGAAAAGCTCCCATATCTACTTTGCAATACATAAACCACATAAAAAGCAGCTTTGAGCGAATATCACTCACTCCTAACTCATAGTTAATGATAGTTTTTCTATCACATTCCAGCTTTTTCGCCATAGCTTCCTGAGATATGCCTGCTCTGAGCCTCATAGCCTTTAAATCATCACCATCTATCACATCCTTATCCTTTTACCTTCATGTGAGGATTATCTACATTGAACACACAACTAATATTAACATAAAAAACACAAAAGTTAACAAACTTAAAGCTTGGATAAAAGCTGTAGATAAATAAGTCTCTTAGTCAGATGGTAGCCCCTAAAAAATACGTTATTCTCCTCATAACATAAAACCATGACGTGGCGCTCACTTCGTCAATAAACTTGCCTTTTCAACTAGTTCATTCTTTATAAAAGTAGCCACTGGCACTAGTCCCGCCTTTTTCTTGATGATTGCAAGCTCTGACGGCGTAAATCTTAAACCAACCAGCTCTGACTGTTTTTCCGCAGCGGGTTTTGCTGTTCTGCCACTGGTTTTTATTTGTGATGGCTGATGCATCAAATTAGATAGTGTATTTTTGTTACTAAGCTTGATGTTTGTCAGGCTATTTTTTTGACTCATTTTTTGGGAGAATTAAAGAATAAATGGCATCGAATTGCTTACTCACTTCCCTATATTGAAACTTGGCAAGTGGTGACGCAGCTTGAAGCTGTGAGATTGATTTTTTGGATTTAAAGATCTCATCAAATACCTTGGAAAACTTCAGTGGTAGCACTGGAATATCTCAACCAAACTTTTCATGCACAAGCGATTGAATGTGCCTAAAACTTTCGCACTCATACCAGCTTTTACCTTTGTCGCGGTAAGTTTTTTGCAGTTTGGTTACCACCACAAGAACATTTTTGTTGAGGTGTAAAACTTCGGCAAGGGTATTTAGTCACGCCAGTATGGACTTGTACTCGTCATAGATAGGTATAATCACCCAGTCCGATTGCGCAATAGCCGTGCTAATACTTAAAGCGCTGTTTGAAAGTGCCCCTGCAAGATCGAAGACCATATCTATATGCTCAGGTATCACAGGAAAAGGCTCATTGAGATCAACGGCTATAAACTGATCTTCAGGTAATATTTCGTCATAAATATGGTATGGCTCGTTTGTTCCTAACGCAAAACCGTGGTCGTGAACGATATTGGTTGAGATTGGAGACTTCCCCGCCCCTCATTTTGTAGTATAGACAGTTACTTTCATAAACTTGTGTTATCAATTAAATCTATCAAACTGATTTTACTGATATTTTAAAATAATCAAATTTACTTTGTTATTTAGCGTTACTCGAAATAATCGATTTAACTCAGTCACTCTATTAAATTGATTTACCGTATTTTTTCTCGTAACTATCTTGAGATTGACGAAGTGTACCGAGCTTTGCTTTAGCTTGGTTAATTCGCATTTCATGGAGCTGTGTATCGTCTAAGAGTTTTTGTTCACTGGCTTTTTTCAAATCGCTATCACTAAAACTCATGATGGCCTTTTCTAGGCTAGTTGAAATGACTTTGTGCGCCTGTTCGAGTTCCTGTGTCGAACCCAACCGCTCAGCCCATTCTTTATCTTTGAATAGGTCAAGACTCAGTTCAATATTGCGCTTTTCCTTCATTACAGTGTGATAGGCGTTAATTCGTGAAACCAGCTTGTCATCTTTTGGCCGATAAATTGAATCTTGCTCTTTGGCTTCCATACATTACTATCTATATTGACTGATATATGAACAGTTTGAACCCTGAACCATAAAATTTCAACTTTGTCAGGTATAGCAAGAAGGGAATAGAGCTTAAATATGGCGCATCCGTTTACTCCACAAATATGTGATATGGCAGATAGTATGGGTATATGCCTTTATCAGCGCTTTTCTCAGGCTGAAGCCGCTCTTTTCTTGCATTGCACTATTGAAGCGCTCACAAAGTTACAGAAGCAGCATAAAATTGAGTATATCCAAGTTAACGAAGAAATTACGGAATTTTTCGGCTTTCAACTTTTGGAGTACTTGGCACAACAAATTCAGCCCAGGAATGAACCGCCACAACTAAACACACCCGATAAGATCATTTGCGTAAAAGAAGTACAGCGCCTAACTGACCTCTCCCGTACAACCATTTGGCGACTAGAACGTGCAGGGAAATTCCCCGCTAGAGTGCCACTAACAGGAAGCCGTATCGGCTGGCGCTATAGTGATATACAAGAGTGGATTAAAAGCTGCTAAACTAGCCTCGGAATATAGAGTAATTCGACACAGGGTTAACCGAAAAACAATGGTGGCAGGAGTGGTGGCAGACGCCCTTTCTTGCTAGTAAAAACCAAAGATAACCAACTGTAATTTAAAGATTCCTATTTTACACTCAAGAAGCAGATCCAGAATATTGAGTAACCTCTAAATCAATTCAGAATCACCCGATATAGCCCAGTCATACTGGGCTTTTTTGTTTTTAGCGTCTGAGTTATTTTGGTTAATCTAAGTCTCAATCAGTAAAATGATAGTATTGGCTTATAAGTTAGCGACCCTGACCCTTTTTGACCCTTTTGATTCGCATGAACCTAAATTCACCACTACTAGTGAATGTTTTTTGAATCACTCGCAGTACAACATATATTCACCAATAGTGATGAATATACTTCCCATTCTAACGACTACTTGTTTTATTCACTAATAGTAGTAAATTTTTATTGCTTATATTAGATCCACGAATATAATCACTATTAATGGTGAATAATTGAGTGTTTTCAATATGGCTAATCGCGTTAAAGTGTCAGACATGCCCAGCTCTGAATACATAGAAGATGCGGCAATACTAGGTAAGCTGATCAAAGCAAAACGAACAAAGTTGAATATGAAGCTGGCAGACTGCGCAGCGCTATGTGGAATTGGCATAAATACCCTATCACGTATTGAAAACGGCAATGCTAATTGCACTTTATCCGCAGTATTTTCAGTCTTACAAGGCTTAGGGATCAAACTCACGACAAAAGAGCTATTAACTCCCAGCTCTCACTCTTTAGCAGACAGCGAATGGGTTTAACACATGGATAATAAATTAGATGCCCACAGCCTAAACACAAAATTTTCGGATTGATTAATCGGTTCACTCGTATTGAACAAAGAAACAGGCTTGCTTAAATTAGAATACAATAAAGTGTGGCAGCAAAACGGTTTCCCCATATCACCAAGCTTAATGCTTGATAATAATCACGATAACTCTGTTGCATACAGTTTCCTTGATAATGCCTTACCAGAAGGAGAAGCTTGTTTACTGCTGGCCGAAGAAGCTGGGAGTGTCCTGTGACAGTACCTTTAAATAAACCAACTAAATTGTACTTATAATAATGCTGATTAAACCTTTCCATTGCTTAGACTTTTGTTCAATACCTACAGACGCTATTAAAGCCTTTAAGGTCGCTATTTGAGCTTGAGTAGGTTGTATAAATGAACGATTGTAGTCACTATTCCAGATCCCCAGTTCAGCTTCAAATTGCGCTTCTTTAAGCGTTGACGACATTTTTTCATTTACTGTCCATGAAAGTAAAAATACAGCTCTATCCCATTTGTTAAGGTGATGAGAAATAGCCACACAAGATAATGCAGTATGAGGGTATACTGATTCGTCGATTATACGTATCAGTTCATTCACACCAACATGAACCTTCACCTTCACAATTAACTTTGCAGAGTTTTTACACACGGATGGCGCTGGGTCTTTTAACCCTTTGAGCAGGTATATTTCACTATTTTGTGGGTCAAGCCTTAACAAACTATTAAGCGCCTGTTTTCTCAAAGAGGGCGTTACACTGTTATAAAAAGATTTGATTTTTTCCAAGTCATCATGACTGTTAAGGTAGCCAAGTCCCCAAATAGCAGCTTTGGTTTTTGCGCTTGTTGTGAAATTATTCCGATACAACGACACGGCGTCTTCGCCATTTTCAAGGCAATACTTTATGGCAAGCTCGCGTACCGAGGTATGGTGGTCAAATAAAGCATTTTTAGCAACCGTATCAGCATCATCTGCACAGAGTAAATACCGCAATGATTCCTTTCGAATAGGCATAAATGCGTCTTTCAATAAAGACGAGTAATAGCTCTCTAACTCGTCAGGGTGCATTTTTTTAGCCCATCGAAAGGCGTTCATTCTCACTAAAACGTCTTTGCTTAAAAAAGCAACCGACAATAAATTAGCTACATCAATAAATTGACTTCGAATTGCTAACTGTAAGCACAATCTTGCAATATCACTATTTGCGTTATGAAGCCCATCGAGCAAATAATATTGATTTGATTCCGCCAACAATAAACCTTCAATGTGTTGGATGAGATGTTCGTGATCTGCTCTATGGCACTCTCTTAAATGGTATATATGTGGCAAGCATTGAATAATTGAGTCTAGGTGCTCTGTTATGATCAATTTTTTAAGTGACTTTATTGCAGCTGCCCTAACTTGTGGACCCAATCATTAACACGCAGAAGCAAACTTGGAATTGCTATCGGATCACCTAAATAACCTAACTTTGCAGCGGCATTCTCTCTCTTGTAGCCATCTCGGTGATTACTTAACTGAATCAACTCTTCGACAGTCGCGACCCATTCAGTTGCTACCCGCTCTGTTTCCATCCGCAGGTTACTTGAATTGTCACGGAATACTAACTTTTTCAATTTTATAAACAGACGCTGCAAGCTAAGCAATTTTACATCCTTTTTTTCATCGCAATGGCAATACTTGAATACTATATAAAATTGGGACATAAGCGCAACGTAACAAAATTAAGATCTGGGTAAATCTACATTTAGTCTTGTTGTTTAACGTCGCAATACCAGTAAATAACATGAATACGCGCTTAGCACCTAAATAAAACCACACTAAAAAGTCGTAATAGCTGGCGGCTTTATACCTCTTTTTAGGAAGTTCTATTTACTCCTTGCGTTTACTTACCCCATTTTCAGCTCTCCTGCGGGGCGCTCACTGCCAACAACCGGAACTCGACCTCATCTCCCATCACATCTCAGTCAGCTCTCACCAAATTCTCACCAAACTCTGTCAACGGATGTAAACATGATGTTTACATTTTAGGCGTTTCGAAATATTATGTATACCGAAGTCCTAATACGGCTAAAAGCACAATATTTGGCTGCTTTTTCACTGATACACTCCTTACCTTGAAGCATTCATTGTTAACAGTGTGTATGTGCATATATGGAACAACGTCTCCCCTAAAAAAATAAGGATAAGGATGTGATAGATGGTGATGACCTAAGGGCGATGAGAGTCAATGCAGGTATTTCTCAAGACACCATGGCTAAGAAACTTAAGTGTGATAGAAAGACCGTCATCAACTATGAGTTAGGTGTGAGCGATATTCGCTCTAAACAGCTTTTCATGTGGCTGGTATATTGTAAGATAGACTCAGGATCCTTGTTAAACGAAATTAAGCAGATCCGTGATCAAGTCAATCGTACAAAAAACCCAAGCTTACAGGATGAAGAAAAATGCAAAAAATAAGTCTACTTAAAACTCTTAGCGCTATGAATTTTTTAATAAAGGGAAATGGACCGCGTACGGAAAAACTTGCAGGCGATCAGAAAATAGATACTATCGAACAAAGAACATGTATTTTGGTGGCTGGTGGTAACAGTGCAAAAAAAACACCAAGGGCTGTATCTGCTAATCGTGCGCCCATTATTCCCATAGATAGTTCACAAGGATAGATAATGAAACCCTCAAGCCTTATTTTGCTCAGCATCATCTCTCTAGCTTTTTTTTATATTCAACTCTGGGATGATCGCATTGTTATGTCCCTATACTTATCGTTGCTTGGTATGTGCATAGCATATGGTGCTTTTAAAAAAGACATCAACATAACCCACATCGCTGGATTCATCTTTATTTTGACTACTATTAGCCACGCAATATTTGAAATGGGCCTGATAAATAACATAACACCTGATGAGAATAAGTTATTGCAAATCGTTCTTGTTTTCGGTACTCAGATTTTATTTACTCTAATAACGGCAACTGTATTAATTTTTAGAGTACAACTGTCTCGACTGCTCTCCAAATCAAAAAACATTGAATTGACCCACTTTGATGGTATCTTTCATTGGTTTTTTATTTATATGGCAGTGATTAATTTTTTAGCCCTGATAGAAGATGTAATGTACAACTATTTCGAAATGAAATCTTGGACCTTAATTTACGATAACTTTGAAGGGTTGATTTATATTGCTTGGGCATTAAATTGTGGCACCTTAGTAGCCATGATGATCACCTCTAAAAAATCAAACCATCATGATGAAAAAGAAGAAGCTATTTCTTAAAGAAGCGAAATAAATTGAGAAGACGTAATACGCTATGATTTAGCCGTGAATTAGCTGCGTCTTCAAATTTCTTTATATCGCTCGCATTTTATACGGTTTTCTTACTACAGCTTTTTATACAGGTATCACTTTCAAGTTTTAAGTACCCCAGCGCTTATAGTTAGATTATAAACGGGTGGTTACTATAACCTCCCGACTTACTGCCTGTCCCAAAACCATTTCGCCTCAAAGCCATTTCGTCAGTCACTCTCCTCCTCTAACAAAATAGAGTCACATTTACCCGGTACACTTGTTCTATTTAGCATTGAGCTATTCAACATTGAGCTACTGCATGTATTTTCAGTAAACACTCCTTGTATACAGCGTCGGTTTACAGACCCTGTATTTCAAAATACTATGTTCATTAAAAAAGGAAAAATATGATAGATGGTGATGACTTAAGAGCGATGCGCATCAATGCCGGTATTTCGCAGCAAGGCATGTCGAAAAAGCTCAAATGTGACAGAAAAACCATTCACAACTATGAAATTGGTGTGAGTGATATCCCCTCTTCACGATTATTCCAATGGCTTACATTCTGCAAACTCGATTTATCGGTGTTACTAAACCAAGTGAAAGCAGTACGTGGCGAAGCGAGTAAAAATGGTCAGTCGAAGCTGCTAGACATCATGTCAGTGATATTACTATTTAGCCCGTTATGGAGTCACTTAATCGTCACCCCCTTTATTTTTTACTGCTTGGTGTTTGCGCAGCTTACGGCGTGTATAGAAAAGATATTAATGTTACTCATATTGCTGGGTTTATCTTTATTCTAACAGCCGTTAATTACCCAATATTCGATAGTGGCCTAATAAATTACGTCACGCCCAGCGACAATAAGCTACTCCAAGGCACAATCATTTATGGTACTCAACTTATTTTAAGCATAATCACAGTGTTTGTATTAATTTTTAGAGTACAACTCTCTCGACTCATATCTAAATCAAACAATATCGCCTTAACGCACTTTGATGGCATATTCCATTGGCTTTACATTTACGCTTCTCTGATCTACTTACTCGCCCTTTTAGAAAATATTGCATGGTCCCATTTCGAACTGAAATCTTGGACATTAATCTACGATAACTTTGAAGGGTTGATTTATATTGGCTGGGCGCTCTGTTGTGGTGCATTACTGGCGATGATGATTAGCTCAACTGGCTCAAACTGTTGTAACGATAAACAAACGACTGGCAATGAGTAACCGAGGGCTATAAGTAAAAAAGGGGATCAGTTAAGTTATGCTTTCTGCTACTCAGCGCTGGATTAAACGGCTCTGGTTTAAACGGCGCTGATTTAAACCGCTTTGGCTTACGCTTGCTTGCCTTAAAAAGTATGATTTCAAAAGTATGGTTTTATGGCCGTGACATTCAATGTACTTCATTTCATCCGCTTGTAAACGAGCTTAGCCATTATATGCAACCGCATGAAAAGCCTTTGCTCTCTACGCAACCACAATGACGTGGTTTTACCCGCAAAAATTCACGAGTAGTTGCACTATTTTCTTTATATTTCATCATTTTGTAACGTTATTTGTTATTTCGTCGTATTTTATTTTTCGATGAGGAGATTTTTCCACACCGAATAACACAATATATTAACACCAACACATAATTAGCTAAATAATATGTCAATACAATGCTTTAACATGGATATCGAAGCGAATACCCCGTCTATTAACGGACTTAATAGCACTATCAATACGGCCAGTACAGTGCTTATGTGCCGACTTGATGCGCATATTTCTTGTACAGAACGTCAACCACAAGGTGATTTGTTCATAAATACGCATAATACGCGATTTAACGGTGTTTTTAACGCACCACACAACAAGTTGTACACCCTTTGCTTACAAACTAGCCTAAGTGCATTTGCCATGCTGCGCTTTTTAGCTGGGTTCTCTGACGCACTTAAAGTAAGCCCTCAGAGTGCTTCCCTTTACTCATCGGTCGAGGTGTAACATGAAAAACAACTCTAAAAAAAGACAAACCAAAATAAACCGATTTGAAAAAGAACTACAAAAGTCGATTCGCAATTTACGTAAAACCAGGGGTCTTACTCAAAAGCAGCTGGGTAATATGTTAGGCGTCGATCAAGCCACCATCAGCAATTTTGAAAGTGGTAAAACCGTGATGAGTATTACCCAGGTTTATGAAATGTTGCTTATTTTTGGCAATGACTTTTCTAGCCCTAATATTGCGCAATTAATGGGAAATAATCAGGCTGGTGCAGCACTGGTTGCTTAAATGATATTGCTATACAACAGAGTAGCCCCAATCTGATTTTACTGCGTGTTCTGGGGCTCTGTTTTATAATGGCAGACAACTTTGATTCGTTTTTATGGCTACTGTCATGATGCTCTATCAATATCTCTTGACCAATTGCTTATACTCTCTGACTTAGCGACCTGTTACAACGACCTCTTAACGACCTCTTGCAACACCAATGCGCACTATCTATTAAAACACCCTATTAGACACCGATTAGCGCCCTCCTTCTTGATCCTGAGTTAAAAACACATTTTGTTACGCATAATGTGTACCCACTACATGAATTAAACTTGATTGAAAAACACACAACCATTGCGTAATTTATTTAGACCGACTCGTTCGGTACAACATAAAAATACAACACGTAAAGGAATTAACATGAAAATAAAACTCAACAAAAAGTCACTAAAACAATTAGATAACAGCCAGCATACACTTGCTAAAGAGTTAACCCCTCAAGCGGCTGGTGGGCAATATGCGTCATCGCCTTATAACGCAGGTTGTATGAGTTACCAAGGGTTAACTTGCCCTACTTCTCCGTATGATCCTGGCTGCTAATTATAAGTGCGCTAAGCCATACCCCGTATGGCTTTTTAAAATACGTTGATCCATTGATAAAAACCCGCCACTATTTACCCTATGTTACGTCTGTTATGCCATTAGCATGAAATTACTCGAAAATGTTCCACTTTTAAAACAGCTTGAGATCATCAATCGACTCAATTTTTTCAATGAGTTTACTCTGTCTGAACGGCAGGTATTACTTGAGTCATTTAGTCATTTATATTTAGTGCATGAAAAGCATCATGCATTTAAACGCTTTGAGCTCGATAACCGCTTGTTTATTGTATTAAGTGGCGAGTTTATAATTTTCAAAAAAAGTCAGTTACTTGAATTAGGCCGCGTAGGCCCTGGGGAGTTTATTGGTGAAGGCGCTTTTATTTGCCATAAAGAGCACTCTACCAGCGCCAAAGCACTCAAAGACAGTATTTTATTGGCCATTACCCCAGAAGCTATGACACGCCTCCCCAATGTAATAAGAGAAAAAGTAAAAGACAAAATCATCGAAGGCATGAGTGCACGTATTAGTACATTAAGTAACTTTATTGAAGATAATATTTAAGCTGTTTATCTTTTTCTTACATGGGTTTTAATACTTTTAAATATAAAAACCCTTGTATGAACAATTAAAAATAACCCCGTTAAGTGTCATTAAAAGCACCATTGTATTTATCTGTATAAATATTATTCACTTTACATGCATAGTACGTATGGTTAAATTTTGTACTCCAAATTTAAAGGAATACAACATGAAACTCGTACTAAAGAAAAAAAACATGAAAGATTTAAAACATAATGCGAAAACATTGCCAGCAGAATTAACGCCCAATGTAGCAGGTGCAGGCGACTATACGTTACCTGTATGGAAGTGTATGAGCTATTTAGGCTGTATTAGCAATAACCCTCGCTTTGGCTGTTAATTTAAACATTTAAATAGCCAAAGATAAAACTGAGCACTAGAATTATTAAAATGTTTTAGCGCTCAATTTTTGGCTAACTGATAGCGTATAGTATACCGAATTATTAATCGACGCTTTCCCCGCTCAGTCTTAGCGAATTATTAGCGAGTTATGAGCGATTAAATAAGGCCGTAAACGCACTAAATAATGTTTCTAGTTCATCAATCGTGTTGTAATGCATACACCCAATACGCACGACGCCGCCTTTATCCATTACACCCAGTTGCTCACATAAACCTTGCGCATAAAAGTTGCCATCCCACACACACATGTGCTGCTTACCTAAAAACTCTGAGACGTCTCTTGGGGCAATGCCTTCAAAGGTCAATGCAAAGGTAGGCGTACGCTCAGCCAACCGCGTTAAGTCGCTTATGCCAAATAACGTAATGTCTGGAAACTCGGCCAAGCGCGTTAAAAAGTATTCACTTAATGCCATTTCATGCTGCTTGGTGTTTGCAAATGCTTCACTCAAGCGCTGCCGACGAGGCGTTGTTTCAGGTAACCCATTTAAGCTTGCAATATAGTCAATGGCAGCAACCACCCCAGCTAAGCCCTCAAAGCTCTGCGTACCGGTTTCCCAGCGACCAGGAAGGATATCTTTGGCAGGCTCCACTTTGTAAGGGGTAAAACCTTCCAAATGCTCGCGTTTACCATACACAATACCCACATGTGGGCCAAAAAACTTATAGGCTGAACACGCTAGGAAGTCGCAGTTTAGTGCTTGCACATCAATGAGCTCATGTGGCGCATAATGCACCGCATCAACGTACACGAGCGCGCCAACTTGATGAGCCAATTCAACAATGCGCTTAATGTTGTTAATAGACCCTGTGGTATTTGATGCGTAAGTCACCGCGACTAATTTGGTGTTGCTGTTAAGTAACTGCTGATATTGGGTCAAATCAAGGGTGCAGTCAGCATCATTCACTTGTAGGGCATGAACTGTTGCGCCTTTGTCTTCTGCCGCTTGACGCCAAGACGACACATTCGAGAAGTGGTCGGCGTTAGTGACAATAACTTCATCGCTTGCTTGCCAGTCTCTTGAAATAGCACGACTGAAGCTAAAGGTTAAGCTGGTCATATTGGCACCAAACACGATCTGCTCTTGGCTGGGTGCATTCAGTAAATCAGCCACGGCTTGGCGCGCATTACTTAGTAGGTCAACGGTTTTTTCACTAGAGAAAAACGCCCCGCCTAAATTAGAGTTGTAATACCCTAAATAAGCCGACATAGCACTCAATACCGACTGAGGTACTTGCGAGCCACCTGGGCCATCTAAAAAAATCGGCGATTGGCCGTTGACTTGCTGCATTAATGCCGGAAATTGGCGTCGTAGTTTAGTTAGGTCCATCATTCACTCGTTATGCGGTAAATACAAAACAATCTAAATAACCGACTTCATCAGCATTTAGTTTATTCATTGGTGTTGCGTTGTGCCACACTTCACGGTCATTGATCAAAGCAAACAACCCGTCTTTTATTTCCATTTTAAAACATGGTTCAACATCTTTGTTTTCATACACCAATAACTCGCCGCCAGCGATATTTTCATGAGACACACCACATACACACACATGATCGAAGCCATCTTGGTGAATACCTTCTGGTGCCGGGGGCGTATCGCTTTCAATGGCAAGCATGCGGAACTGGTGCACTTCAATATCACGCTCTTCTGCAATACCTGTCATCGCTCTAAATTCACTAAGCAAATGTTTAAAGCCTGTACTTTGCAATAAGCTGTCTTCTAGGTTTTCGTATACTCGTTCGACATTGCCCTGAAAGGTGTTAATGGCATCGTCTTGCACAAATGCTTTGGCTGGCTGAAGTGACACTTCATCTTGAACAAATTTAACCACAGAGTAACGGCGTTTCCTAAATGCACCATCGGCATAGGGGTTACTCGGTAATTGATTAAATGAGGGCTTCACTGCGTTGATATGCGCTTGTTTGATGAAACGTAGTTGAAGCAAATTCTGATTGTTTACTGCGGTCATTTTGCGCTCGCCTATTGATGAGAAATTGGCGATAATTCTAAGCGAATGGAAAATAAATACTGTCTAATTTACCTATTAAATTACCAACAAAACGCAACAACAAACCGATAATTGAATTATTTTTAGATATTTATTTCATATTGTTATAATACTTTGATTACGGTGTTTCACCCACAAAAAAGCCGGCAATACAGCCGGCTTTTTTCATTGCATATAATGATCACACAGCTTGTTGAATGATCACATCATCGGCTTTTTTAGTGTACTGTGGCATTTTATGAAAGTTAAGGTAACGATAGGTATCAGCTGCCGTTGCGTTAATTTTCTCTGCGTATTCTTGATACTCCGTCGTTGTAGGTAGTCTACCAATAATGGCAGCCACTGCAGCCAGCTCAGCGGATGCTAAAAATACATTTGCGCCCGTACCCAAACGATTCGGGAAGTTACGTGTTGAAGTTGATACAACCGTTGCTTTGTCGGCAACGCGTGCCTGGTTACCCATACACAATGAACACCCCGGCGTTTCTATCCGCGCGCCAACACGACCAAAAATACCATAGTAGCCTTCATCGGTAAGTTGGTCTTTGTCCATTTTGGTCGGTGGTGCAACCCAAAGCTGTGTTGGTAAACGGCCGCCATAGTTATCCAATAACTTACCCGCTGCGCGGAAGTGACCTATGTTGGTCATACATGAACCAATAAAGACCTCATCAATGCTTTGCCCTTGTACGGTTGAAAGCAAACGCGCATCGTCAGGGTCATTTGGCGCGCATAAAATAGGCTCGTTAATATCAGCTAAATCAATCTCAATAATATGGGCATAGTCGGCATCAGCATCGGCTTCCATTAACTCTGGGTTAGCTAACCATTCTTGCATTTTAGTAATACGGCGCTCGATGGTTCGTACATCACCATAGCTTTCTGCAATCATCCACTTAAGCATAACAATGTTTGAGTTAAGGTATTCAGCGATTGATTCTTTAGAAAGCTTAACCGCACACCCTGCTGCAGAACGTTCAGCAGATGCGTCAGACAGTTCAAAGGCTTGCTCAACGGTTAAATGCTCAACCCCCTCAATCTCAAGTACTCGGCCTGAGAACTCATTGACTTTGCCTTTTTTCTCAACCGTTAATAACCCTTGCTTAATACCATAATACGGTATGGCATGGACTAAATCGCGTAGCGTGATCCCCGGCTGCATTTCTCCTTTGAAGCGTACCAAAATAGACTCTGGCATATCTAATGGCATAACCCCAGTTGCGGCTGCAAATGCGACTGCACCCGAGCCTGCTGGAAACGAAATCCCGAGCGGGAACCGCGTATGTGAATCGCCGCCAGTCCCCACTGTGTCTGGTAACAGCATACGATTCAACCAAGAGTGAATAACCCCATCACCCGGACGTAATGAAACACCACCACGGTTCATAATGAAATCAGGCAAAGTATGATGTGTATTCACATCAATTGGCTTCGGATAAGCAGACGTATGGCAGAAAGACTGCATGGTTAAATCTGCCGAGAAACCTAAGCATGCTAAGTCTTTAAGCTCATCACGCGTCATAGGGCCTGTTGTATCTTGAGAACCAACGGTGGTCATTTTTGGTTCACAATATTGGCCAGGGCGTATGCCTTCGACACCGCAGGCTTTACCCACCATTTTTTGCGCTAACGTAAAGCCTTTATTTGATACTTCAGCAGCGGCAGGCTTACGGAAGATAGTTTCAGCTTCTAAGCCCAAAGAGGTACGCGCTTTATCTGTTAGGCCTCTACCTATGATCAAAGGAATACGGCCACCGGCACGTACTTCATCTAGGATCACGTCTGACTTGAATGCAAAGGTAGAAAGGACTTCATCGCTACCATGGCGCTTAACCACCCCCTCATAAGGGAAAATATCGATTTGGTCGCCCATATGCAGCTGCTCAACGGGTAGCTCAATTGGTAATGCACCAGAGTCTTCCATTGTGTTGAAAAAGATAGGTGCAATTTTTCCACCTAAACAAACACCCCCAACCCGCTTGTTTGGCACAAATGGAATATCATCTCCCATAAACCATAACACCGAGTTAGTGGCCGACTTACGTGATGAACCAGTACCAACTACATCACCTACGTACGCCAGTGGTAAGCCTTTTTTCTTCAAGTCTTCTAACTGTGAAATAGGGCCAATTTCGCCCGATTTCTCTGGAATAATACCTTCTCGCTCAATTTTCAGCATCGCCAAAGCATGCAACGGAATATCGGGACGAGACCATGCATCTGGTGCGGGTGACAAATCATCCGTATTGGTTTCGCCGGTTACTTTAAATACCGTGACGGAAATCTTTTCTGCAACTGCTGGTTTATCAGTAAACCACTGTGCGTTTGCCCAAGACTCAATAACTTGTTGAGCGTATGTATTACCCGCTTTGGCTTTTTCTTCTACATCGTAAAAAGCATCAAACATTAACAATGTGTGCGACAGACCTTTTACTGCAATTGGCGCCAACGCGTCGTCATCAAGCAGCTCAATCATCGGGGCAATATTATAGCCCCCTAACATTGAGCCAAGTAACTCAGCTGCATACTCTTTACTGATCAGCGGTGATTGTGTATTGCCTTTGGCAACCGCTGCGAGAAAACCCGCTTTAATATAAGCAGCATCATCTACACCAGGCGGCACACGGTTAACTAGTAAGTCTAAGATGAACTCTTCTTCACCTGCGCTCGGTGTTTTGACGAGTTCGATTAAGTCTGCGGTTTGCTGTGCATCTAATGGCTTAGGGACGATACCCTGAGCGGCACGCTCTTCTACATGTTGACGATATTCTTGAAGCACAATTTTACCCTCTTGATGACGTAAATTGGCGCAGTGTTTGTGGAAATCCTAAACCTGTCGCCTTATATTCTTTAAGGTAATTATAAGGCCTTTGCATATCGATGAGAATAACGCAACTGGAACAAGCACTTATACTCATTATAAATACGATGAATGGGGATGGGTAGACATCTCTATTTTCATGAATATTTGTTAATTAGTAATCATTCGTAACTAAACCTAGCAAGATTTTGATTATTATATTTTTTATCTGCTTTCCAAGTTTTACACACAAAGCAAACGCTATAACTCTTAGCCAGTATTTCTACGCGTAAAAGGCAGGTATTAAAAGGTCGTAAAGATAAAACAAGCCATGCTAAAAAGTAATCTTAACTTTATCTTCTTGATGTTATGGGCATTATTATGAAAAGGTGTGAGATATAGCGAGTATATGTGAAATGACTAAAAATAAGATACAAAAAAGCCGAGCTATTGCTCGGCTTTTTTAGTGTCTTCTACAAGACTTACTCTGCAGACTGCGCGTCTTCTTGAGCTTCTTCCGCCACAGGGCGACCTAGAAGTTCAACATAAGCCATTGGTGCATTATCACCAGCACGGAAGCCACACTTAAGAATACGAGTGTAACCACCTGGACGGCCTTCGAAACGAGGACCAATTTCGCTGAATAACTTACCAACTACTTCATTATCACGCGTGCGAGCAAACGCTAAACGACGGTTTGCTACACTGTCAGTCTTAGCCAGTGTGATTAAAGGTTCAATTACACGGCGTAACTCTTTCGCTTTAGGCACAGTTGTTTTGATGATTTCGTGCTTCACCAATGAACTAGCCATATTGCTGAACATCGCTTTACGATGGCTGCTGTTACGGTTTAATTGACGACCACTCTTACGATGGCGCATGACCCTATCCTTCTAACTAAACTAATATAGTAACTTAGCTTATTCAGCTAAGCTTGCCGGAGGCCAATTTTCTAGGCGCATGCCTAGAGAAAGACCACGTGAAGCCAGTACATCTTTTATTTCAGTCAAAGACTTCTTACCAAGATTTGGCGTTTTCAGAAGCTCGACTTCAGTACGCTGTACTAAGTCACCGATATATTGAATTTGCTCGGCTTTCAGACAGTTTGCTGAACGTACTGTTAGCTCAAGATCATCAACTGGACGAAGCAGAATAGGATCGAATTCTGGCTTCTCTTCTTTCTCTTCTGGCTCAGAAACATCACGTAAATCTACGAATGCATCTAATTGCTCAGCTAAGATAGTAGACGCACGGCGGATCGCTTCTTCAGGATCTAAAGTGCCGTTTGTTTCCATATCAATGATTAACTTGTCTAAATCTGTACGTTGCTCAACACGGGCTGATTCAACCGAGTACGCAATACGTTCAACCGGGCTGAATGATGCATCTAGCAACAGACGACCGATTGGACGCTCATCGTCATCAGAGGATAAACGACTTGACGCTGGCACATAACCACGACCACGTTCAACACGAATACGCATGCTGATCTCGCTATTATTTGCCGTTAAATGACAAATAATGTGATCTGGGTTGGCGATTGTTACATCTCCATCGTGCTGAATGTCTGCCGCTGTCACAGGGCCTACACCAGATTTTGTCAGGGTAAGAAAAACTTCATCTTTACCTTCTAGAGATACAGCTAAACCTTTAAGGTTTAACAAAATTTCAATGATGTCTTCTTGTACGCCTTCTTTCGCGCTGTACTCATGCAATACACCATCAATTTCAACTTCAGTTACTGCACATCCTGGCATAGACGAAAGTAGTATACGGCGTAAAGCGTTACCCAGAGTGTGACCAAAGCCACGCTCAAGTGGTTCTAAAACAACTTTAGAACGCGTTGGGTTGATAGCGTCGATATCGACTAATCTTGGCTTTAGGAACTCAGTTACAGAACCCTGCATTTTATCCTCTCTTAACTCTTAACTTTACTTCGAGTAAAGTTCGACGATTAATTGTTCGTTAATGTCCGCAGACAGATCAGAACGCTCTGGTAGGCGCTTGAAGCTACCTTCCAATGTCTTACCGTCAACTTCAACCCAAGTAGGCTTTTCACGTTGCTCAGCCAACTCTAGAGCTGCAATGATACGTGCTTGCTTTTTAGACTTCTCACGAATTACAACAGTATCTTCTGGAGTAACTACGAATGAAGGAATATTTACAACACGACCATTAACCATTACCGATTTGTGGCTTACTAGCTGACGTGCTTCAGCACGTGTGCTTGCAAAACCCATACGGTAAACTACGTTATCTAAACGTTGCTCTAAAAGTTGTAATAGGTTTTCACCAGTATTACCTTTTAGGCGAGCAGCATCTTTGTAGTAATTACGGAATTGCTTTTCAAGTACACCGTAGATACGACGAACTTTTTGCTTCTCACGTAACTGTAAACCATAATCTGATAGACGACCTTTACGTGCGCCATGCTGACCAGGTGCTGTCTCAAGTTTACACTTTGAGTCGATTGCTCTCACGCCGCTCTTAAGGAACAGGTCAGTACCTTCACGACGACTCAGCTTGAGCTTAGGGCCCAAATATCTTGCCATGTTCTTTCTCCTAACCTATTGTTATACGCGACGTTTCTTCGGTGGACGACAACCATTGTGTGGAATTGGCGTCACGTCAGTGATGTTTGTGATACGGTAACCAGCAGCATTCAAAGCACGAACAGCAGACTCACGGCCTGGACCTGGTCCTTTAATGAATACTTCTAGGTTCTTAAGACCGTACTCTTGAGCAGCAGTACCTGCACGTTCTGCAGCAACCTGTGCAGCGAACGGAGTAGACTTACGTGAACCACGGAAACCAGAACCACCTGCAGTCGCCCAAGAAAGAGCATTACCTTGACGGTCAGTGATGGTTACAATCGTGTTGTTGAATGATGCATGAACGTGTGCCATACCATCAACAACTTGCTTTTTAACCTTTTTACGACGAATTGGTGCTTTAGCCATAACTTACCTCACCTTATCTTTTGATAGGCTTGCGAGGACCCTTACGAGTACGCGCGTTAGTCTTAGTACGTTGACCACGAAGTGGTAACGAACGACGATGACGTAAGCCACGGAAACAACCAAGGTCCATAAGACGCTTGATGTTTAAAGTCACTTCACGACGAAGATCACCTTCAACAGTGTACTTACCTACTTCTTCACGAAGTACGTCAAGTGTTTCGTCTGAAAGCTCACCGATTTTAGTATTTTCGGCGATACCAGTCGCTGCTAAGATAGCCTTAGAGCGAGTTTTACCTACACCATAGATAGCAGTTAAACCGATTACTGCATGCTTATGATCAGGGACGTTAATGCCAGCGATACGGGCCACTAACACATCTCCTATATTTCGATTCGATTCCCATCTGTTTGAAAAGCCCGTAAGGATACTCAAACGAAGACCGAACCACATTTAAAAACACAGGCTAAGTATTATTACTTAGCCTGCATGAGTTTTACTAGCCTTGCCTTTGCTTATGCTTAGGCTCACTGCATATCACTCGTACTACACCAGCACGTTTGATAACTTTACAGTTACGGCAGATTTTCTTAACGGAAGCACGTACTTTCATTGCTCAACTCCGTGAAAATAACCCTAGCGGCCGTAGCCTTTAAGGTTTGCTTTTTTAAGCACAGAATCATATTGATGAGACATCATATGAGTTTGTACTTGTGCCATGAAGTCCATGATCACAACAACGATAATCAAAATTGATGTACCGCCGAAGTAGAATGGCGTTTGCCATGCCATGGTCATAAACTCGGGCACCAGACAGATAAAGGTTATATACAAAGCACCTGCCAATGTCAGGCGTGTCATCACTTTATCAATGTATTTAGATGTCTGCTCACCGGGACGAATTCCTGGGATAAAAGCGCCAGATTTTTTCAGGTTATCTGCTGTCTCACGCGGGTTAAATACCAACGCAGTGTAGAAGAAGCAGAAGAAGATAATAGCCGCGGCTAATACCATCGCATACAGAGGCTGACCAGGAGTCAACACTGCAGAGATAGCTTGTAGCACATCAGCGACCGGACCTTCACCTTGGCCGAACCAGCTTGCTATAGTACCAGGGAACAGAATTATACTGCTAGCAAAGATTGGTGGAATAACACCCGCCATGTTTACTTTCAGTGGTAAATGCGTACTTTGAGCAGCAAATACCTGACGACCTTGTTGACGCTTTGCATAGTTAACGACAATACGACGTTGACCACGTTCAAAGAACACAACAAGATAAGTAACAGCGAATACGATTACCGCAATCAATAGCAGTGCTAAAACATGCAAATCACCTTGGCGCGCCATTTCAGCTGTCGAACCAATCGCAGACGGCAGGTTAGCTACAATACCAACAAATATCAGAACTGAGATACCGTTACCGATACCACGTTCTGTAATTTGTTCACCCAGCCACATAAGGAACATAGTACCAGTTACTAAACTCACCACTGCGGTGAAGTAGAAACCGAAACCTGGATTAACAACTAATCCGTCCATCATGCTTGGTAAGCCAGTAGCTATACCAATTGACTGGAATGTAGCAAGCACGAGCGTGCCATAACGCGTATATTGACTGATCTTCTTACGACCTTGTTCACCTTCTTTCTTAAGCTCTATCATCGCAGGATGTATGTGCGTTAATAGCTGCATAATAATCGAAGCCGAAATATAAGGCATAATACCGAGTGCCAATACCGAAGCTCGCTCAAGCGCACCACCGCTAAACATGTTGAACATCTCAACAATGGTGCCCTTTTGTTGCTCGAAGAATTCGGCAAGTACAGCGGCGTCAATCCCAGGGATCGGCACAAATGAACCCAAACGGTATATAATGATAGCACCCAATACAAAGAGTAATCGACGCTTCAGTTCCGCAAGCCCACTTTGTGCACTTTGCATATCTTGACCTGGTTTAGCCATTTTGTACTTCCTTAGTCTTCTACCTTGCCTCCGGCAGCTTCAATAGCTTCGCGAGCACCTTTAGAAGCCTTAAGGCCTTTAACGGTAACAGCGCGTGAAACATCGCCAGATTTAACAACTTTAACGAACAAAACGTTCTTTTTAACTAGACCAGCTGCCTGTAGCGCGCTTAGGTCTACCACATCGCCTTCAACTTTAGCGATTTCGTACAAGTTTACTTCTGCAGATACTAAAGATTTGCGTGAAGTGAAACCGAACTTAGGTAGACGACGTTGCATAGGCATTTGACCGCCTTCGAAACCAACGCGTACTTTACCGCCAGAACGTGACTTTTGACCTTTGTGACCACGACCACCAGTCTTACCAAGACCAGAACCGATACCACGACCAACACGTTTAGCAGCAGTTTTTGAACCTGCAGCAGGAGAAAGTGTATTCAAATGCATTCGAATTACCCCTCAACCTTAACCATGTATGAAACTTGGTTGATCATACCACGTACACATGCTGTGTCTTCCAACTCAACAGTGTGATTGATACGACGTAAACCAAGGCCACGTAAAGTCGCTTTATGCTTCGGTAAACGACCGATAGAGCTCTTTACTTGTGTAACTTTTACAGTTTTATTAGCCATGGTTAATTACCCCTGAATCTGTTCAACAGTCAAACCACGTTTTGCAGCAATACCCTCTGGAGAATTCATGTTCTCTAGAGCTGAAATTGTTGCACGAACAACGTTGATTGGGTTAGTTGAACCGTAACATTTAGAAAGAACGTTCTGTACACCCGTTACTTCTAATACTGCACGCATTGCGCCACCTGCGATGATACCAGTACCTTCAGATGCTGGTTTCATGAACACTTGTGAACCTGCGTGACGACCCTTGATAGGGTGTTGCAGTGTGTTACCGTTAAGATCAACGTTGATCATGTTACGACGCGCTTTTTCCATTGCTTTTTGAATAGCAGCTGGTACTTCACGTGCTTTACCGTAACCAAAACCTACTTTACCTGCGCCGTCACCAACTACTGTTAGTGCAGTGAAGCTAAAGATACGACCACCTTTAACTACTTTAGACACACGGTTCACCGCAATTAGCTTTTCAGCTAAATCAGGCTGTTGTTGCTTTGCTTCTACGTTAGCCATTGTCTACTCCTAGAATTGCAAACCGGCTTCACGCGCAGCATCAGCTAGCGCCTTCACACGGCCGTGATATTTAAAGCCACTGCGATCAAAAGCTAGCTTTGCTATGCCTTTGTCAGCTGCACGTTCAGCAACCGCTTTACCTACAGCTTGTGCTGCAGCCACGTTGCTTGTACCTGTAACTGTTTCGCTAATTGCTTTCTCAACAGTAGAAGCAGCAGCCAGTACAGTACCCTCAGCATTAACAACCTGAGCGTAAATGTGACGTGGCGTGCGGTGGATAACAAGACGCGTTGTGCCTTGTTCAATAAAATTTCTACGTGTGCGTTTAGCACGACGTAGACGAGCTGTTTTTTTATCCATCGTCTTACCTTACTTCTTCTTGGCTTCTTTACGACGCACATGTTCGTCTGCATAGCGAACACCTTTACCTTTATAAGGTTCTGGTGCACGGTATGCGCGAATGTTAGCAGCTGTTTGACCAACAACTTGCTTATCTGCGCCCTTAACAAGAATCTCAGTTTGGCTTGGAGTTTCAATCGTGATACCCGCTGGGATCTCGAAATTAACTGGGTGTGAAAAGCCAAGAGTTAAGTCTAATACTTTACCCTTAACTGCCGCACGATAACCAACACCGATTAACTGAAGTTTCTTCTCATAACCTTCATTCGTACCAACAATCATGTTGTTGATAAGTGCACGAGCAGTACCTGCTTGTGCCCATGCGTTCGCAACTTCACGAGGTGTAGTTGTGATCACGTTATCAGTAAGAGTTACTTCAACAGCGTTGTTAATAGTACGAGTCAACTCACCGTTTTTGCCTTTAACTGTGATGTCCTGGCCTTTAATTGTAACTTCTACACCGGCAGGAACTGAAATTGGAGCCTTCGCTATACGAGACATTGTTCCCCTCCGATTAAGCTACAAAGCCAATGATTTCACCACCAACACCAGCACTACGTGCGGCACGGTCTGTCATCAAGCCTTGAGAAGTTGATACGATAGCGATACCTAGACCACCCATTACCTTCGGTAACGCGTCACGTTTCTTATAGATACGTAGACCTGGGCGACTAACACGCTGGATGTTTTCAATAACAGCTTTACCTTCGAAATATTTTAATTCGATAGTCAATTCTGCTTTTACGTCACTAGATACAGCGAAGTCAGTAATGTAACCTTCGTCTTTAAGTACCTTTGCAACTGCTACTTTCAGCTTTGAAGTAGGCATTGCAACAGCAACCTTCTTCGCAGTCTGACCGTTACGGATACGTGTGAACAAATCCGCAATAGGATCTTGCAAGCTCATTGTCTTACTCCCGTGATTCTATTACCAAGAAGCCTTTTTAAGGCCAGGAATTTCACCGCGCATAGCTGCTTCGCGAACTTTAATACGGCTCATGCCGAATTTACGAAGGAAACCATGTGGGCGGCCCGTAATGTTACAACGATTACGTTGACGTGCAGGGCTAGAATCACGCGGTAGAGCTTGTAGCTTTAATACCGCATCCCAACGATCATCTTCTGATGCATTTACATCAGAAATGATAGCTTTTAGTGCCGCACGCTTTTCAGCGAACTGAGCAACTAATTTAGTGCGCTTTGCTTCGCGCGCTTTCATAGAATTCTTTGCCATAACCCTACCCTTATTTCTTAAATGGGAAGTTAAACGCTTCTAACAACGCACGGCCTTCCTCATCAGTTTTCGCAGAAGTTGTGATTGTGATATCCATACCGCGAACACGGTCTACTTTATCATAATCGATTTCTGGGAAGATGATTTGCTCACGTACGCCCATAGAGTAGTTACCACGTCCGTCAAAAGACTTAGCACTTACACCGCGGAAGTCACGAATACGAGGCATTGCAATTGAGACTAAACGCTCAAAGAAATCCCACATACGCTCGCCACGTAGGGTTACTTTACAACCAATTGGGTAGCCTTCACGAATCTTGAAGCCAGCTACTGACTTACGTGCTTTCGTGATAAGCGCTTTCTGACCAGAGATTGATTCTAGATCTTTTACTGCATTTTCTAGAATTTTCTTGTCAGCTAGGGCTTCGCCCACACCCATGTTTAATGTGATCTTTTCGATCTGAGGGACTTGCATAACAGAGCTGAAACCGAACTTCTCTTGAAGTTCAACTACTACTTTGTCTTTATATACTTCATGCAGTTTCGCCATCGTCTACTCCAACTATTAGATAGTTTTACCAGTAGATTTGAAGATACGTAATTTCTTACCGTCTTCAATCTTGAAACCTACACGATCCGCTTTACCAGTTTCCTGGTTGAAGATCGCAACGTTTGATACGTCGATTGACGCTTCTTTCTCAACAATACCACCAGCTTGTTGCAACTGCGGAACAGGCTTTTGGTGCTTCTTGATTAAGTTAATGCCTTCGACAAATACTCGACCAGCTTCAGTTACAACTGAAAGCACTTTTCCGCGCTTACCTTTGTCTTTACCGGCTAGTATAATTACTTCGTCATCACGACGGATTTTTGCTGCCATGATAGATTCCTTATAGTACTTCTGGGGCTAGTGAAACGATCTTCATGAACTTTTCAGTACGCAGTTCACGAGTCACAGGGCCGAAGATACGAGTACCAACAGGCTGTAAGCTATCATTTAAGATAACAGCCGCATTGCTATCGAAACGGATCAAAGAACCGTCCGGACGACGAACGCCTTTTCTAGTACGCACAACTACCGCGTTTTTAACATCACCTTTCTTCACTTTACCGCGAGGAATAGCTTCTTTAACAGAAACTTTAATGATGTCACCAATCGCTGCATAGCGACGGTGCGAACCACCAAGGACTTTTATACACTGCACTTTGCGAGCGCCGCTGTTATCAGCAACGTCCAGCTGAGTTTGCATTTGGATCATCTGAATGAGCTCCGGTGTAGTTTTAACACGCTTTAATTTGTTTAAAATCAAAGCACTTCGATTAAATACCACTCAAAAAACAATTACATTGTCGTTCAAGGGCGGGCAATTGTACCAGCAAAGTGCTAGGTTGGATAGCTCAATTTTTAATTAATTTACGTATTCCACCGAGTTTCGCTGAGTACTTTTCTGATATGAGGACAAGGGGTTAGTTTTTCAAGATAGAAATTCAAACACACTCAACAGGTTAACTTTTAACCAGCTATTTTGCATTTTATAAAAAACTGTATTTAACCTCAGGTTTGGATAAGGATTTTGGAATAGAAGATGTTTTGAAAACACACTTACGTACAATCCAATGATGATATTTAGCTCAATATCAAGGCGCTTTTATGCAGTAATAGCGGGCTATTACAAATGAAAGCAACGCCGAGAGTGAGAAAAATAGCTTTATTGGGCAAATTTGCTTATCCTGAACTGAGGTTATTTAGCTACTCAATTTAGTTACTCGACGCCCAACCTCTTCATTATTTGCAACAATGCCAGCAAACATTTTTAACGTAAGCTTTATACGCAGAGCAAAGCTCTTACAGATAAACTCCACCAATTACCACCGAGATTGACCGCCTCTTTTTTTGCGCTACTGTCTGATGTTGCCATTCGTGATTTTAACACCCCCCCGTTATTTCCCCTAGTTAACGGCCCATTTTATGTCGTGTATCTTCCTATTCAACAACCCTTATTGGGGGTGCTCAAAACTTAAAGCAATACTCAGCAGGTTCTATACGCAGTTGCTCTTGATAAAAGTCTGTTGGCAGTACAATGGCATTTGAGTCATTACCAGTGGCCTTCGATTTAAGCTGTTCCATCAATCTGACTCTTTGATTAAGCCAATGCTCACTAAAGCGTGGATTGTTTTTTAAATGAGAGACAGCCCTAAACTCAAAATAAATCGTTCGCCGAAGGTCATTCGTTAATTGCTTGTCTGAGCCATGCACGGTATTAACATGGTGAATAACCACATCTCCCGCCTTTACCGCTATATTTTGACTTGCCACAGAACCCTGCTCCACTGCCTCTTTGAATTCACATACACTGTGTGCTTGCATCTGTGAACCAGGGATCACTTTTAATGCCCCTTGCTCTGCGAGTGAATCATCTAAATAAATCCCCATTGTCACAATCCTTTCATCTGATCTCACAGCCATGTCTCTATGCCAGTCAAATGACTCTGTGTTAATAGGGTCCTTGATCACAAGCGACTCATAAACGGGTAATACGGGTTCGCCAATCAATGCTTCAGCCACGTTGAGTACATTTAAATGGGTCAGCAAAGATGCAAAGTGTGCTTGATATCTAAATAAGTCATTAATACGAGATATTGATAGCTGCCCGCTTTGTTTATACACGGCAATATTGTTGAGGTCTTTTCCTTGCATAGCCATCACTTTTGCATCAAATAGCAGTTGCTGTGCGTAGACTTGAAGTTGTGCTAACAACGCTGCTTCAATGCCTTGCTCAATGACGATATAGCCTTGCTGAGAAAATTCATTTTGCCACTGTTGTTTCATATCTAAATATACCTTTTTATTTTTATCCATATATGAAATAAAGGGCCGGTAAATCGGCCCTTTATTTAATACGCACTCTATATGTAACCGATTATCCCCCAAAAAGGCCTTTGAATTTATCTTTCAATTTATCCTTTAATTTGTCTTTCACGGTATCTTTTGCGGCACTACTTATATCTATATTGACATCGACCTTATGAAAAGGCCCTTTAATGCGCAGCGGCACTTTAAAGCCGGTGCTTTTATCCGCACTGGCTTGCCCTTCAACAGTATCGACAATACCGGTAACCAAACGATAATTAACATAAGTTTTAGGTAAATCCACATCACCAGAACCACTGATCCGTATGAGCGGACTCGCTAAGCTCAAATCATTGTTATGGCCAACACCGTTTTTGAATACAAAGCTGCCGGTTAATGCTGAGAAATCGGTTTTCTGTTGCGGATCGTAGTCGGCATTTAAACCGTCTTTCAATGATGAGAAGTCACCTTTAAGCATCTCTTTGGCTTTACGAGTCATTTCAGCGATATTGGCGCCTTTAACCCCCCCATCTTTAAAGCTAAACGCCATCTTACCCGCAAGTGCTGAAACGAATTGCTTTTGACTTTGTCCGTGAGTTGTTAAGTTCCAATCGATACTGCCTTTGCCCAATACTTTATCAAAGCCAACGGCATCGGTAAGTAAAGGTTCCGCATTGATGTTTTTTAACGCAAAATTTGTTGCGACTTTATAAGGACTGGCTGTTGCATCCACTTTCACAGTGCCTTTACCGCTCCCTTCATACGCGTTGAACTCGTCTAGACCTAGTTGCACAACGCTATTTTTGAGTCGCAATGAAAATTGATTCTTGCCCAACGTAATATCGTGGGCTTTTAAACCCGTAGAACGCACCACAACGTGCGCATTAAGTTGCCCCAATGCCGATAAATCAATTGGGGAGTCATCCCACACTATGGGCTCACTTGGTGTTTGAGTTTCGGCTTTTTCTGAGGTTTTTCGCTCTACTGGTTCAGGAAGGTAAGGATTTAAATCTAACATGCCTAAATCAATATTAGCGTTAATATCCGGTTTTTCCCCCAGTACAATTTTGCTTTGGCCTTTGATTTCTAACTCATCAAGTTTGGCAACCAAAGACTTCAGCGTAAACGTATTGCCAACAAACGACATACTTCCAGCAACACTAAATCGATTAAACGCGTTGCCTTTAGCTGATAACGCCATGTTTTGCCATTGAGTTATCGCTTTAACTGAGTCGCCAGCAAGGGTTAATTCGCCTTGAATGTTTTTACCTTGCTGCGCAATGACACCGTCGAACTCAACATTTAGTAATTGCGAATCAAGGCGCTGCTGAACACTGAACGTTTCTCCAACAATGGCCTTAGCGGGTGTATCAACCACCGAAGTCAATTCAAATTTCTGTGCTTGATAAGTAATTGCACCATTGATTGTCAATGTTTTATACAAAGACGGCAACTGAATACTTAAGTCAAGCTCATCGACGCGATGCTGTGTGCCGGTTTGGCCATCAATGTAAGCAATTGAGCCACCATAAATGGCCACTTCACCAAGACTGATATCAAAGCCGCTGGGTAATGACACAGCTGAGGCCGTTTGTGCATCTGGTTCTTGTGCAGTAACAGAACTATTTGGTTGGGTCGGAAATAGCTGCCAGTTGGGCTGGCCTTGTTTATCAGTTTCTAGCGTTATTGTTGGGTTATTAATAACAAAACGCTCTAATTTAGCCTCGCCTGATAGTAACGAAAGCCAAGGAATATGCACTGATAATTGCTCCATAGCGAGCATATGTTCGGTACTTCCCGATGGCATATTTGCAAAACGCACATTATTTAAGGTGATATTTAAGCTGGGCAATATCGATACCGTGCTATCACCCGCTATTTGCAAAGTCCTACCGGTTGTCGACTCAACTTGCTGTGATATTTCGTCAATAATCGTCTGTGTTGGTATCAAAAATGGCGCTGCGACTGCCACACCCACCACTACGACAACCAAGCCGCCAACAACTTTAACTACTGCGTTCATACTTTTCCCTATAAATCTGATTTGCGCTATGTCTATATAGTAGCCTTGCTACGCTATAAAATCATCAATGAGTTTGTGAGAGAATGTAGTCCAGTGCACAAATCAATGTGATTGAAAAACAAGTATTTCATCTTATAAACACGTGCCTAAACGCACTCATTACCTAACAATCCCCCAATTTGCTGGCACAATTATCTATTTCGGTGATTGTAACTTTCACATTCTTCGGTATGATCCACGGCCTTGTCTGTTTAGCTCACTATTGGCTAAACTATTATGATTAAAATATATGCATATGTGTGGAGGCTCTCGCCAATATGAAGAAGTTGCTTATTTCCCCATCAAAAATGGCTCTAGGTGAACAAGAAAGTCAGATTTACCAAAATATTTTAAAACAGGCCACCGAGATAAGCTTAAACCTCATGGCTGTTAAAGTTGAGCAACACCCAGAAGACTTTTTAAGTTGGTGTTATGAGCTATATGATATTGCTAAAAATCGTATCAACTTTGATTTGCTAGATGATCATCAGTTGCCTACAGTCAAAAAGCTTCAAGACTTATTAGGATCAGCCATCAGCTTTTTACAACTGAAAACGTTGCGTGTCACTCCATGGCCTGTACTGACCGGTTTCGTAACACAACATAGCGATGTGCTCGCACTTGAAGAACAACTCAAACTCACCGACTACATTGCAAACTTACGTGCAACACCATTGAAAGAAATGATTGTAGAAGACCGTTTAGCCTTTAGTGGTAAACATGCTGCTTCACTTGATCCTAGCATTTATAATTTTGATGTGGAGTGGTTTGCTTCAACTAAAAATGCCAAAGGCTTCCACCAATTATTTGCAGATCTCCCTGGAGAGTTTGATACTGCACTCGCATACATTCCACTTGAAGGTGGGGTCAGTGAGCAAGATTATCAGCAATTTATGGTTGCCTATCTAACCGCCTTTGCTAACAGTGATGAAAAACCAACTCTGGCACCAGCTACCCGCTTACTTGCGATGCGTCGCCCTGATGTATTTACACCCATCACCAATGCGAAACTAGACGCTTTATGTTCTTCTTTAGGTATCACTAAACTAAACAATCGTGATTTTGAGCGCTATTGGACAGACATTGTTATGACAATTCACGCAATGCCTTGGTTTACTATGACCTCACCTGCAGATGAATTTGAGCAGCAGCTTGCCAGTATCAAAGCGTTGATCCCTTGTTGGTTTTATCATGCAGACAAAGAAACCGCCAATCAGTCTAACTACATAAAATTACTAAACAAGCCAGCACGCAGTGCAAGCTCAGGGACTAGAAAAGCAGTGCGTCGCGGTAAAGAATCTGCCGAAATTTTAGTTGACCGAGCACTCAGTGATGAATCAATCCCTGAACATATTCGCGATAAACGTGACTCAATTGTGGCTGAAGTAGAAAAAGGCCGCAGTGTTGATGAGACCATCTCATTAATGCGTGCTATTTTTGGCTAACACGTCTGTGTGTGGCTCGCAATGAGCCATACACGCGCATTATGACTGTTAATAGAGCGATATCTGCATTGCGATATACCCGTGCAACTTTTCTTTCTTTGCACCACATTTGAGCAACTTTTTTACAACAACTTACCCCTTCACCCTAGCAAGAATAAAAAAATCAACTATACATCAATATATTGAACTAAAAATTCTTTGCTTTATTGCAACTGGCGCAACCATTGCAATATTCATGGCATCTCTAGCGCATTGAGGAATTACAATGAATAAACTACTATCACTAATCGTTGCATCATCATTTATGAGCGTTACTTCGTTTCACTCGATGGCCGAAGTCACCGCAAACGTCGCAGCCAGCTCGAATTACTTTTGGCGCGGTATAACACAAACCAAAGATGGCTCAGCAGTATCCGGCGGAATAGATTATAGCGACGACTCTGGGTTCTATGCAGGTACTTGGGTATCCAATGTCGACTTTGGCAATAAAACCAGTTATGAACTTGACCTATATGCTGGTTTCTCTGGCGAGCAAGGTCAATTTGGCTACGACGTAGGTTACATACACTATGCCTACCCTGATGCTGAGGGGAGCATAGATTTCGGAGAGCTATACGGCGCCTTAAGCTGGCAATGGTTGAGCTTTAAAGCAAGTTACTTAACGCATGCACAAGAAGACCAAAGTACGGAGGAAGAAATGCTGTATTTAGAGTTGGGCGCCAGTTTCACGATATTGAATGACACAGATCTGTCGTTCCATATTGGCCGCTCAAGTGGTGATACCGTTTTAGAGTGGACCAGTGAAGATGACGCTTATATGGACTATGGCGTCAGCGTCGCTAAAAATGGTTTTACCCTTGGCGTCGTCAAAACCGATTTAGATGCTGATGATGATGTCAAAGCCTATGTGAGCTATGGCCTCGACTTTGAGCTCTAGGTTCAAAATTCTTAATACATATTTTTAATTTAAAAAGGGCCCGTGAGCCCTTTTTTCTTTATGGCACACTGTGCCCTGTGGAAGCTTGCCATATTCGGTACCACTGCTCTCTATCCATGGATAAAGAAGCACTCTCTAGTGCCGCTTTAACTCGTGCGAGATTGCCGGTGCCAAGCACTATAGAAGGTTTACTGGGCAAAGTGGCCAGCCAGCAATAAACCACCTGATCGATTGACTTTGCCCCTATCTCCTGTGCGACCTCGCTTAATGTCGTCTGCAACCGTAACGCTTTTTCATCACGATTACTAAACAGTCTTCCTCCTGCCAATGGTGACCAGAGCATAGGATGTATCCTTAGCTGCTGACATTGATCGAGTGTGCCATCGTCTAGCCCCTTCATTTCATAAGGTGAGCATTCAATTTGATTGGTTACAAGTGGAAAATCACAGCGAGATTGCAGCATAGATAATTGAGCTGGGGTAAAATTAGACACACCAAAATTCAAAACATCACCTTGACGCTTCAGTTGATTAAATGCCTTCGCCATTTCGTCAGCATCCATCAGGTAATCAGGTCGGTGGATCAGTAAAACATCTATTCTATCGGTATTAAAATGCTGTAAAGACTGTACTACAGAAGCCATTATATGCGTATAACTTGAATCATAGTGATTTGCTTTACCTGCCAAACCGGTTTTAGCGATCGCCGGACGAATACCACATTTGGTAATAATCTTTATCTCATCTCGAATACTGGGCGCCAATTTTAATGCTGCACCAAATGCAGCCTCACACTCATATTGACCATAAATATCAGCATGATCTGTATGAGTTATGCCCAGTTCAATACATTCTTTCAAAAACGACACACATTGCTGATCAGACAGCTGCCAATCTAACAAACGCCAAAACCCCATTACTAAGGGGTCAATCACTCGAGAACTCATTGTTTCACTCACACGTCTACCTGTATTTTTTCAATTATATTTTTAGCTTTATTCACTGCTCGCTCAACAGACTCATCACGCGCAAGCGCCACCCCCATACGACGAGTACCCGCAACTTCGGGCTTCCCAAACAAACGAATATCGGTGTGCGATTCGCTCAATGCCTCTGCCACGTTGTCAAACGCCACGCGATTTGAATTCCCTGTTACCAAAAGCACACTGGATGCTGAAGGCCCTGAAAAATGAATATGCGGAATGGGCAAACCTAAAATAGCACGTACATGAAGTGCAAACTCACTTAAATCTTGTGATATCAAGGTCACCATACCAGTATCATGAGGTCGAGGTGACACCTCACTAAAAAAGACCTCATCACCTTTAATAAACAGCTCTACCCCAAATAACCCACGCCCACCTAACGCATCAGTCACTAAAGTTGCTACGGCTTTGCTTCGCTTTAGCGCCAAAGCACTCATAGCTTGTGGTTGCCAGCTTTGTTGATAATCACCGTTTTCTTGTACATGCCCTATTGGCTCACAAAAACTCGTGCCTGCAATATGACGCACTGTTAATAACGTGATTTCATAATCAAACTCAACAAAGCCCTCAACAATTACGACCTTGCCCAGCCCGACCGCCCTCTTGGGCATGCTGCCACGCCAATTCGATATATTGAGAATGCTTAACAACACTTTGCCCTTTCCCTGATGAGCTCATGATTGGTTTTATTACACATGGAAAACCAATTTCTGCAACGGCACGCTTAAAGTCATTTAAGGTATCAACAAATTGATACTTTGAAGTCGGTATATTGAGCTCTTCCGCTGCCAATCGACGAATACCTTCACGATTCATGGTTAGCTGAGTTGCTTTTGCACTGGGGACCACAGTAAAGCCTTGTGCTTCCAGCGCGACTAACTTATCCGTAGCTATGGCCTCAATCTCAGGCACGATATAATCGGGTTGCTCTAGTTGAATGATGCGTTCAAGCTTGTCACCATCTAGCATAGACAATACATAGCACCTATCAGCCACTTGCATGGCGGGGGCATTGTCGTATCTATCTAAGACAACCACTTCACATCCTAAGCGTTTAAATTCGATAACCACTTCTTTGCCAAGCTCTCCTCCCCCACATAGCAAAACCTTGCATGCAGATATAGAAAAAGGCGTGCCTAACTTTCTTATTTTCATAATATTTCCTTGGTAAGGTAGAGTCGTATTCTATAGTGACTAATAAAAAAATGCTTGAGTAGTAAAGGTTTATTACAGTAAAAACGCTGGGTGACAAGTTTTTATAATGATGAATAATCAGCCAACCTTGATCCCTGTGGAGAGAACGGGCACAATACCCGCACCAAGTAAATGGAATGTTATTAATGTTAAGTACACAACCAAGGATTCAGGGACTTTACTGGTTTACACTTGTCGTTGGGCTATTATTTTGGGCCAGTAATTACTATTTATATTTCAACGTCGAACAGCTCATAGCCAGCTGGAAAACAGGCTTAACAATGTTATTCGGCTCGTTTGTCGCCGGATCGACACCATTAGGCGGTGGCGCCGTTGCATTCCCCATTTTAACTAAAGTGCTTGCGGTATCTGCTGAAGACGCAAAGGTGTTTTCACTGTTCATTCAATCTATCGGTATGTCATTTGCAACGCTATTCTTTATCAGTAAAAGAATAGAAATTGACTGGAAAACACTCAGTTACGCTCTGGTTTTCTCAGCCTTAGGGCAATTTGCATGCTTATTTATTCATATCGAAAGCGGCCTAGTTATCAAGCACATGTACACTTGCTTTTTATTACTGGTTGCAATTATATTGCTTGATAGCTTTACCCATACACCTAAGATATATCACCTTATTTTTGCGCGTAAAAGACTGGCAACTGCGGCATTTATTGGCGGGGTGGTCAGCGGCTTCTTAGGGGCAGGTGCTGATACATTATTGTTTTTTTATTATGTCATTCTGATGAAGCAACCTGCAAAAAAAGTGATCCCCACAACGGTTGCTTTGATGGCCGGCAACGCGATCATTGGTTCTGTACTCGTCTTATCCAGCAACACTGTACCTTCACCATTTGTGATATCTAGCTGGTTTTTTGCTGCACCTATCGTGGCCATAGGCGCGCCATTAGGCGGGCTTATTATGACAAAGCTTCCGGCAAAATCTATTCTCGCCATGGTTATTTTTATTATTGCTTTAGAGGCCGTTACTACCCTCACACTACTACCAATTAATTGGCTGGAAGCTACCATGGTCTATTTGCTATTGGGGTTATTGCTGGTCAAAATAAAAATCGAGATATTCTTTACACGATACAAACCTGGGGTACAAAATATCATTCTCACAACCGGGCTCATTAGCCGACGAACCCGTATTCCCCCCAAGCCTTAAAGTCTCTGTTATGTAATAATCGTGGTGCTGCTATATTTTTCACCATTTTCATACTGCAGCTGAAGTTTATCGCCGTGGGCAAGTGAACCGACACCTGCTGGAGTTCCTGTCATAACAATATCACCTGGGTAGAGTGAAAAAACCTGCGCAATATTTGCTATGAGTGCCTCAACCGAGTTGATCATCAAAGAAGTGTCACCGTGTTGCTTGAGCTCTCCATTAATCCAAAAACGATATTCACTGTCGTGTAAGTTGTGATGCTGTGATACCGGCGTAAAAGGCGTCAATGCACAACTCCCATCGTAGGCTTTCGCCCGCTCCCAAGGTAACCCTTGGCTTTTTAAACGTGTTTGTACACTACGTAACGTTAAATCTAACCCTAAGCCAATGCCAATCACAGCATCTGCATAATTCACGGTATCTCGGTCAACGACACTGCCAATTAGAATAACTAACTCTGCTTCATAATGGTGCTCACCTAAATCCTCTCGCAATGTTATTTCACTGCCAAATGATTGAAAACTACTGCTGGGTTTCATAAATAGCAATGGCTCATCAGGAATTGGGTTATTGAGCTCTTGTACATGGGCCACATAATTCCGGCCAACACATATTGCCTTCCCTACAGGCAAGTCAATGATCCTTCCATCATCCCATGTCGCTTGATATCGCATATTCATTTACTCTCTGTATTTAATTAATTACATCACACATTCACATTTTTATAACGCATGTTGCGCCTCAGCACTGCACAGGTTATAACTTGCCCATATACTAACTAAAAAAATCAGGTGATCCTATGAAAGAGCATGCCAATATACCTCTGAGTGATTTTGTTGAATATCCTCAAGAGGAAATGCTGCAACGTGCTAATGAATACTTAGCAAACACCAAACGCCGTCATTCAATCCGCAGTTTTAGCGACCGCCCCGTCCCTCAGGACATCATTGAAGCATGTATAAAAACAGCCGCGACTGCGCCAAGCGGGGCAAACCATCAACCTTGGCACTTTGTCGCAATTCATAGTCAAGATGTCAAACAGCAAATTCGTCACGCAGCGGAAGAGCTAGAGCAATCATTTTATGAAGGCCGCGCAGGAGAAGAATGGTTAGATGCATTGAAACCTTTGGGTACTGACGCACAAAAACCGTATTTAGAGCATGCCCCATGGCTCATCGCGGTATTCAGTCAGAAGAAAGGCGGCATCCAAACCGAAGATAAAAATACCAATTACTATGTCCATGAATCTGTCGGACTCGCGACGGGGTTTTTAATTCAAGCGCTGCACAATGCTGGTCTTGCTACACTCACACATACTCCAAAACCAATGAGCTTTTTAACCGATATCTGCGGTAGAGACCGTGACAATGAACGCCCGTATATGTTGCTAATTGCCGGTTACCCCGCTGACGATGCCACGGTGCCAGAGCATGCTCTGGTGAAAAAGCCGTTCGATGATATTGCGACCATTTTATAGCTCAAACACTCACTCACATCTTTCGATGCTGAGTGAGTCATTGTATCTGTGGCACTCAATCACAATACCCGCTAAAAAAGTGCCATGACCAACAAACTAACACCGCGTATACTCAAGGCTCTTTCAAACAAAAAAGTTGATACAGTGACGTGATCAACGCAACCACTTTTTCATCACTTATCATGTAGTAAATCGTTTGTTTCTCTCTACGCGTGCTAACAATGTTTGCCTTTCTTAAACTCGCCAAATGCTGAGACAAAGCTGATTGTGAAAGCAGGACTTTATGATTAAGCTGCCCAACACTCATTTCGTTTTCAACAAGACTGCATAAAATCATCAACCGATGCTTGTTTGCCATCATTTTCAACAAGCTTGCCGCCTGCTCAGCATTGTCTGCCATATTTGCGAGAGTCATACACCTGCCTATGTCAAATAGTATACCTTTAGTATAGTGTTCTAGCGCGCTTCAGTCTAACATTAGAACTTGCTAATATAGTGATAACAAATATACTTAACATTCTATAAGTAAACTATATCAAGGTGCCTCATGCTCACTAGCGTACAAGATGTCTTAAAAACAGTTAGCCCTAATCAACGCTGTATCAGTGCAACACAAGCTAAAGTTGAACTATCAAACAAAGAAAGTTTACTGATTGATGTTAGAGAACCTAATGAGCATCAACAACAAGCAGTAACACATGCTATGAACATACCCCGAGGGCTGCTTGAATTTAAGCTACCAAATATAGAAAAAGATGCGCAAAAACCCATCTACTTACATTGTGCGACAGGCGGGCGAGCCATATTTGCCGCTGAACAGCTAACACGATTAGGCTACCAAGATATTAGTGTTATTACCTGTAAATTTGCAGAGATATACGACGCCTTTAAATAATTTATCTTATGCTCGACTCTCTTTAACACAGTGGTTACGCCTTTTTGTATAAAACTGTAGGGACCCATTAACGCTTCATCACAATTGCTTAATAATTACTCACAGCATCTTCCTTATGCACATGTATAAAATATCTTCAACGTTACAAATGTGCAAAAGGAACCGGTTATGTTTGAAAAAACGAGATTCATAGGAATACTGCTAACCACACAACTGTTACTCGCTGGGTGCAACAGCCATAACGATAACAAAGATCAAGATCCCTTATTAGGTATTTGGAACAAAACAGCCTATGGGGAAGTGTTAGAAATCACCAAAGATAAGATCAGTCGATTCGAGTATAACCAACACGGTTGCATGAACACTCACTCATTTATCAGAGGAACAGCACTCCCTACCGAAATTGACCAACTTAAACGACATTCTAATAACGAATTACATGTTGCTTATCAAGGAGAGTTAGTCATCTCCCGGTTTGATAAAGTAACAGGATTGCCAACCTCTTGCTTAACACCTATAGACACCACCAATGACATACCTGCAGTCCAAACCTTTGACTACTTTTGGCATACATTTAATGATTATTATGCATTTTTTGAATTAAGGAATGTAAATTGGCAAACACAATACGAGACATTTAGACCTCGTGTTACAAATGCAATGAGTAAAGAAGCCTTGTTTGAGGTGCTTGCGGCTATGATTGCGCCGTTAAAAGACGGCCATGTCAGCCTCAGCTCTGACTTTTCAGCATTTTCGGTAGGCAAACCCTCTCCACTATTTGACGCAATACAAGGGTTGGCGAATAGCGCGTTACGACACGGTGAGCAACCCAATGAGCAAGCTGTCACGCACTACATATTGTCTACCTATGAAAATACACTCACTCAATATATCTCACCATCAAGTCTGAATACATTTCCAACGGGTGATACATTGAAAACCTTTATTTGGGGTAAAACCGCTGACAATGTTGGTATATTGACTATCAACAACATGGCGAACTTCCATACGCATCCTCAAGCAACATCGACTGAAAACATGGCTGCACTGGAGCGTCATTTAGATAAAATCATGCTTGATTTGGCCGAAACTGAAGCTCTTATTCTAGATATTCGTATCAACACCGGCGGCAGTGATGACTTAGCGTTGACTATCGCACAGCGATTTGCGACCCAAGACATTCTGGCTTTTAATAAACAAGCCATCAACAAAACCGGCTTGGGTTCACCATATCGTTCACTTGTGAAACAACATAATACCCCGTATAACAAGCCTATCTACTTGCTTACTAGCCAAATCACCGCAAGTGCTGCAGAAGTATTTGCGATGGCGATGCTACAGTTCCCTCATGTAACTCAAGTAGGTGAAGAAACTTCTGGAGAATTCTCAGATATTCTCTCTTTCAATCTGCCAAATGGGTGGGAGGTCGGTCTCTCAAACGAAGTATATCGTAATGCTCAAGGCGAAAACTTTGAGCAAGCAGGCCTACAACCCAATATTGATGTATCCGCCTTTTCAAGCTTTGAACTTGAGTCTAATCGGTTTGAAAGTTATGACCATGTACTGTCTTTATTAAATAAACAAAGCTACCTCCCGATTAGCGTTACGACTTTTGAAGAGCAGGTTAATCGTATTATGTCTGAGCATAACTTACCCGGACTATCGGCTGCAGTGATACATAATGGCTCAACGGTATTTGCAGGAGGCTTCGGTGTTAAAGACTTACAACATTCGCCAGTGTCAGTCGATACGCCTTTTTTCTTGGCTTCAGTGACCAAAACACTGGTTGGCGCCACCCTTGCTCAAGCAGTTCACAATAAGCAAATATTGTTAGACGAGGCCGTCGCGCCTTTATTGCCGTTCCCACTCTTTATACCCAAAGAACAAGCTGAACAAATTTCACTACGCCATCTTATCACCCATACCAGTGGCATAATTGACAACCCGCAAGTCTACAATTGCACATATTACGTGTTAGATAACTATGTAAGCTTATATAACCTAATGACGCAAAGCAGTAACTGCGTTAACCAAGTGTATCCGAGCTTACCCAACTTATTCGAGCAATACTTAACACGTAGTGGAGAATTAAACAGTCCCCAAAATTTCATTCATCAATACAACTTATCTGTTGGTGAGGTCCAAGTTTACTCGAACATCGCAACATCATTAGCAGCGTATGCACTTGAAAAAAAAACCAACGAGTCATTTACTGAACTCTCGCACCGTTATGTATTTTCGCCGTTAAACATGCAAGACACGAGTTGGGGACTCGCTATACCCTCAAACGACGTTGCCCAAAGGCTTTATATAGATCCAGAAACGATGCAACCAATGCAGTTCCCAAATTACCGCACCATTACGTATGCAGATGGCTCTGTTATTTCCACAGTGAACGACCTTACGAAGTTTTTGAAAGCCACAATGAATCAAGGGGTGTTAAATAATAAGCAAGTACTGCCCGCTAAGGTAGTCGAAGATATGCTGTCATCGCAAACAGATGTGCCAACATCAAGCCGAGATATTGGTTACTTCTGGAATTTAGATGGAGCCATTATTCACCACGATGGTGCTGATCCTGGTGTGCTCACCTACCTCATTGGTGATACACATACTCAAAATGGTATTGTTTTACTCAGTAACGGAGATTTTAATTCTGATTCCCATAGCGAAGCACTCTCACAAATAAAAGCACTGGCACTGCGTCTTGCATATACATATCAAAAATAAAGACAATGGCGGGGTAATACGTACCTCGCCAATTTACTACGCTTATTTAACCTCAGGTTTGGATAAGGGTTTTGGAATAGGAAATATTTTGAAAACAAACTTACGTACATTCCAATGATGATATTTTTTTCAATATCAAGGCGCTTTTATGCAGTAATAGCGGGCTATTACAAATGAAAGCAACGCCGAGAGTGAGAAAAATAGCTTTATTGGGCAGATTCGCTTACCCAGAGCTGAGGTTTATTTAGCCTTTATCTCTATTTCCACCCGCCGATTTAACGCACGTCCGTGAGCTGTTGTATTACTGGCAATACTTGAAAACTCACCCATGCCCACGGCTTGCAAACGTCCTGCAGCAATTTCTTGTGCAAGCAAATAATTCTTAATCGTCTCTGCGCGCTGCTCACTGAGGTGTTGATTAAATGCGGTGGTTCCCTCGCTGTCGGTATGACCCGTAATAATCAAGCGTGTTTTATCATACTGATGCATAACATCGGCGATGTCGTTCAACGTACTATAAAAATCTGCAGAGATAGTCGCTTGGTTACTTGAGAAAGTTATTTTACTGGGCATCACGAGTCGCATAGCATTCCCCTCTCGGACAATAGTGACACCTGAACCAGCAAGCGAGTCATTGAGTGCGGCTTCCTGCCTATCCATATACTCTCCTACAGCTGCGCCTGCGATTGCGCCAATAGCCCCTCCAATAAACACCCGCTTATTCTTATGATTCCCCGTTGCTTTGCCCAATATAGCTCCGGCGGCTGCACCTAAGCTTGCTCCTTTATCTGCCTGTGTCATTTCACATCCAGAGAGCGATAAAAGGCCAGCCCCCATAGCCACATAATACACCATAGCCTTCATATTATTTCTTTCATTCTGATCTCCCATAGGCATGAGTATGCTCAGAACAAATGAATAGAAAGTTAAGCTATGGTGATTCTGGCAGCAGCCTTTTTGGAATAGCAGGTAAATGGTAGGGTGCAATCACTTTATCAAGCGTACCCTGCTGAGCAATATCCACCATTCCCTGCATCAATTGTTTTGCCACTGTCGTTTTGGCAAATGCTTTACTAAATGCCATATGCCCATATATGGTGTTCGTATACCTATATGCGACCTTTTTTAATTTTGAAGTTGGTTGCTCAAGGACACTCATCGCGACTTCCGCCGTGTCTTCAACGGCTATAACAAGATCAACTCGCCCTTTCAGTAATAAATCAACCGCAACACGTTCTGAAGGCACCGCGACTTTGTTCAGACTGCGATCTTCATTAAACTTGGTAAAATATACGCCTCCACGCATCACGGCAATGCGCTTATTTTTCAAATCTGCGTAGTTATTGACGACAATGCTACTACTTTGTTTAGCGTAAAATACAAAAGAGGATGGCAGTGCCATATAGGCTGGTGTGACAAAACGTATTAGATTATCGCGCTTAGGGGTACGTATAAGCCCCCCTAATACATCAACTTCACCCTGTATTAGCATTCTCAAACAACGAGAAAAAGGGCATGGAACAGGCTCTATTTTATAACCTCGCTCTGCATATGGCTGTAGTTGCGTTAATATATCAATTATCAGCCCTGACACATCACCCTCATAAGTGATGACACTATAAGGAGGCGCATGATCGATAGCCACATACACTTTATCATGGTCAGCATGTGCAATATTGACTAATAATAGTAGCAATATCAACGTCAATGAGCTGACAAAAGACCATTTCAAATTATTATACCTCTGTTCTTTAATCACAACCTGCAGCACACTTTTATCGCGCTTAAAAGACATAAACTATTTAAGTAAAGGCAACTTAAGCATAGCGAAAAAATACTACATCGCATAGTCACAAAAATGTCATAATTGTATGTAAGGCTGAAGTGCTAACCATAACATAAGGTGAACCATGGTATTGAGTATTTTCTATCAGTTTTTCTTGTTAGGCTGTACAAGTTTTGGTGGTCCAGCTGCCCATCTTGGCTTTTTCAAAAAACACTTTGTTGATAACCTCAAGTGGTTATCAAACGAGCGCTATAGCTCGATGATCAGTTTATCACAAATATTACCAGGCCCAGGTTCCAGTCAAGTCGGCTTTGCTATCGGCGTAGAACGTGCAGGCCTGTTAGGAGGTATTGCAGCTTTCATTGGCTTCACGCTACCTTCTTTTTTAATCATGGTAGTACTGGCTTTGAGCGCAACCCAATTACAAGACAATTTGACTGGCGTCATTCATGGCTTAAAACTCTTTGCCGTGGTCGTTGTCGCCGACGCTATTTTATCAATGGCAAAGAGCTTTTGTAAAACCACCGCACTCAAGCTCGTTACGTTCGCAAGTACCTTATTTATACTTATTTCTCCGAGTATATTTAGCCAAATTTGGTTGCTGGTGATTGCTGCATCTATGGGGATGCTCTACCGCTTCAGCCCTATACCCGATAGCACTACATCGAAAGTCGGCAAGTGGCACTGGCCTGCACTCGCCCTTTTCGTCGGGTTATTTGTCCTATCATTTTTCGGTTTCTCAGACTATCTCTATGCGCCTTTTTACCAAGCTGGGGCTTTGGTTTTTGGCGGCGGTCATGTGGTGCTACCCCTGTTGCAAAATAGCGTAGAGCACCTTTCTCAAGAAAGCTTTCTAACCGCTTATGCCGCGGCGCAAGCAGTGCCGGGGCCAATGTTTACTATTGCAACCTATTTGGGTGCTGTGACACAGCCTGATAATGTCTGGTTTGGTGCTATTATAGCAACCCTTGCTGTATTTTTGCCCGGTTTACTACTTATGTATAGCTGCCACCATAGTTGGCATGCATTGAGTAATTTACCAAAATTTGCCAGTGTAACTGCGGCAATTAATGCGGCTGTTGTTGGCCTACTCGCGGCTGCATTTTATCAGCCTATCTGGTCATCAAGCGTTACTAATCTATGGCATATTGCCATTGTCGTTATTGGGTTTAGTTGTATGAAACTGTTCAAGCCACCAATTTGGATGATGTTAATCGCCTTCGCTTCGTTGGGTCTGTTCTTGTCGTGAGTTTATTTGTAGTTGCCCTGATACTGTTTGGTACGGGCGCAACTCAAATTCAGACATTGTAGCTATCATATGGTCCATAATATCGGCTTGTAAGTGTTCATAAAAAACCCATTGCTTATTCACACTAAAACAATAGAATTCAATTGGTAAACCATGGTGTTGAGGCGCGAGTTCCCGTACCATTAGCACACAATCTTGGTTAATATCTTTATGCTTACGCAGATACGCTTCTGCATAACGGCGGAACAATCCAACATTCGTAATGGGCTGTGGTAACTCGCCAACGTCTAAAAGTTCAGGGAACACATTTTGCAACTGCGTCACGCTGGCTGCATTTAACGTAACGACACTATGCATATCTAATAACAACGCCCGTTTTATTCTTCTACCCGCAGACTCTTGCATCGCACGCCAATTCTTAAAAGAATCCGTAATGAGCATATAAGTGGGGATGGTTGTCACCGTATTATCCCAATTTCTCACTCTTACCGTATTTAGCCCTAAATCAATGACTTCGCCATCAGCACCAAATGCATCTACTTGGATCCAATCACCAATTGTCACCAATCGATTTGCAGCAATTTGAATGGATGCAACCAGCCCCAAAATTGTGTCTTTAAATACTAACAAAGTCACAGCAGCAATTGCGCCAAAACCTGAAAGTATGTAAGTCGGTGATTTATCTAACAACAAACTGATGATTAAAATACTGCAGACAATAAAAGTCATCAATTTAGTAACTTGCACAATGCCTTGTATAGGTACGTCTTTAGCGAATCGCAATTGACTGTAAATCCCATGAGCAAGATTCACTAAGCTGCTGAGTAAAAACCCAGAAATAACAATCAGAACAATTTGGCCCACTGATTTAAAGCTCAATAGCACCCATTCAGGCGCCACGAGCACACGCGGATAAAATGCCAAAAATGCCACACAACTGAGCATTGCCGCCATTCTACCAGTGAGTTTATTGAGGTGCTCTGTGAGCTGTCCCAAGCGCGATGGAGAAAACTTAGTGAGCGTATTTTGAATGGTTGGAAATACCAACCGACGGGTGAATATATATACAAAAATAACGCCGATAAAGCCAATGCTGTTTGCCGAAATAGCACTCAATAAAGCTTCTTTTGGTAATCCATTAAGCCATGGTTCAATTAAGTCTGTTATATGTGCAATACTCATATTTTAATCACTCCTCATCAGCTTACGCTAATACAATCACCGTATTTCCACATCTTGGTTTTTGAAGGTGAGTGCTGTGTACTCATTAACTGCTCGCACCTTATTAGCTAAGGTTTATTGAGGAGCGTACTTACACATACTCCCCACACCTATCTTGACGGTCTATTTAACGTGCTGTAATTTTTCAAGCTGCTGATCTTTGTCGCTCCATAAACGATTTAATTCTGACTGGAAACGCACTCTAAATTCGTTGTCGTTACTGTAATCCCCTATTAGCTCTTCACTTACAGGCATTACATCAATGTGCACATCTACTCTTTTTACCTTGCCACTGACAAAGTCGATAAAGTTTGGGATCCCGTCTGGATAATGAATTGTCACATTCACCACTTTGTTAATTTGCTCACCCATCGCTTGCATCACAAATGCAATGCCACCGGCCTTTGGCTTTAATAAATGGTCAAACGGACTTTTTTGGCGCTGATGCTTCTCTGGAGTAAAACGTGTGCCTTCCACAAAGTTTACAATACTCACAGGCATAGTTTTAAACTTCTCACAGGCTTTACGCGTTGTTTCTATATCCTTGCCTTTGAGCTTCGGATTTTTACGCAATTGGCTTTTGCTGGTTCGGCTCATAAATGGGAAATCTAGCGCCCACCAAGCCAAACCTAGCACTGGCACGTACAATAATTCCTTTTTCAAAAAGAAATTTAAGAATGGGATCTTTCTATGTAAAACGCGTTGCATAATCACAATATCGACCCAACTTTGATGATTGGCAATCACCAAATACCAATCCTTACGTTTAATATCTTCTAAGCCTGTTATATTTAGCTCAAATGGCGTGATTAAATTCTGATTACAGTTATTGCCTGCAACCCACATGCTTGCACACTCTTTGGCCAGTTTACTACAAAGTTTTTGCCATATAGGGACTGGTAACAACTTCAATAAGCCAAATAAGAAAATGGGTATAAACCAAACTAACGTATTCAGGGCATACAAGAATAAACTGATAATGCGACGTAACAACGACATTCAATGTTTCCTTTACAACAACCTAAGTCAAAAGGCTAACATCTTGCTACATATGCGAGCCTAATTCATGACTGAGAATAATACCTTGTTTTTATGCTACGAAAAACCTAAGCCAATAAAAAGCTTAATCTTCAAAATAGGTATACCCTGCTAATCCTGCGTTTAATTCAGCTAAATATTGCGCCTTTAAATCATGCTCAATATCCAACTTGCTCACTTGTTCAACAAAATTATTAGACAGTTTTTCATGATCATAATGCACAAATTTCAAAACATCAGCCACGCTATCCCCTTTAATTGCATTGGTTAACGTATATCCTTGCTCCGTCAACTCCACATGCACAGAATCCGTATCACCAAATAAGTTATGTAAATCACCTAATATCTCTTGATAAGCTCCAACCATAAACATGGCTAAATGGTATTGCTGACCAAATTGATAAGGCGGTATTGGCAAACTTGATTCAATTCCCGAGCCTTCAACATATTCTCTGATCTGTCCATCAGAATCACAGGTAATATCTTGGATAATGGCCCTTTGAGTCAATGGTTGATCTAAAGACTCTATCGGCATTACAGGGAATAGCTGTTGGATCCCCCAAACATCAGGTAATGATTGAAATAAAGAAAAGTTCACAAAAAGCTTATCAGCCAACTTTTCATTTAAATCATCCAACACTTCGCGGTGTGAACGTGCATTATCGCTTAATGTTTCACGAACTTGATGCAAAATAGTGAAATACATTAATTCAATTTGTGCCCATTGCGTCATGCTCACCAAACCATGCACATATTGACCATGCGCTTCGCTAAATAAATGCATTGCATCGTGATAAGCCTCTAATGCCAAGCGTGGTGTGATGCGATGGAGCACTTGCCATAACTGGTGCAAAATAGCATGATCACTTTTATTCGGTGGTGTATTTGACGTTTGCTTTGGCGCTTTTTCAATATCAATAACGTCTGTGATTAACACCGCATGATGCGCTGTAAGTGCACGACCTGATTCGGTGATAATCGCAGGGTGCTCTAGATCATGTTGGTCACATACATCCGCAAAAGCACTCACGACATTACGAGCATACTCCGCTACCGTATAATTCATTGAGCAAGCGCTTCGTGACCCAGAACCTTCGTAGTCCACACCTAGGCCGCCGCCCACATCCACCGTTTTTAAGGGCACGCCTAATCGAGAGAGCTCTGCAAAATGACGGGCACATTCCGTTAATGCCCGTTGAATATCACGAATATTGGCAATTTGCGATCCGATATGGAAATGCACCAAATTCATTAAATGTAGTTTGTTATGACGTTTTAACGTCTCCACGGCTTCTAATACTTGCCCCGCAGTTAATCCAAACTTACCTTTTTCACCGCCTGTATTCTGCCATTTACCTTTGCCAACTGAGTTTAATCGAATCCGAATACCAATCGCTGGTTCAATGTCTAAGTCATCAATTTCTTTAATGAGAGAGGTTAATTCAGAAAGCTTTTCAACCACCACGTTAACGTTATGACCCATCGCTTGCCCAATGCATGCAAGACGTAAAAACTCACTGTCTTTATAACCATTACACACAATGGTAATCGCTTTGTTCGTAAGACCTAAAATAGCCATTAATTCAGGCTTAGATCCGGCTTCCAAACCAACTAACCCGCTCGGGTGAGCTAATAATTTACTCACCACCGAACGTTGTTGATTCACTTTTATCGGATAAACACAGGTATAGTGACCTTGATACTGCTTTTGTTCACAAGCCAAGGAAAACGCCTCTGTCATAGTATCAACACGGTGCTGCAGAATATCTGTAAACCTGACTAAAACCGGCAATGTTAAGCCTTCTGCTTTAAATTGTTCAGTCAGTTCGGTCAATGAGATTGGCGGAGTCCTTTTTTCCCCATCCGGGAATGCAACGAGCTCACCTTGATCGTTAATATCAAAATAGCCATCACTCCAATGTGCAACATTATAGATATCTCGCGCTGTCTCTAAGCCCCATTTCATGGCAATCTCACTTACTCAATTCGAAAGGCGTATTTTAATACTAGCGCATACTATTGGCGAACAAAATTCACGTCTCTTTCGTGAAAATACGCTTATATTTTTTTCAAAAGCGCGAAAGTCACACTTTGATGCAAAATTTAGAAGCAATACATATATCAAACAACCGTTAAGCATGCCTCACTTTGTTATTCCTTGTTAGCCAAATCAAAGCTCGATCAATGACAACTCAGATGAAACATGAGCTTTTAGCGAAAATGCGCTAAAATAGATTGAGCAAACACGTGCTCACTGGCAAAATTACCCGAATTGAATAGTAAGTGTGAAATATATATGGCAAATCTAGAAGCAAACCGTTGGTTTACCGAAGTAAGTGACCGTGATGGCAGCGCCTTTTCTCTGCGTATCAACAGAAAACTCGATGAGATCCAATCTCCATTCCAGAATGTTGAAATGTATGAAACCACCGACTTTGGCAACCTAATGATAATCGATGGCTGTACTATGGTCAGCAGCAGAGAAAACTTCTTTTACCATGAAATGATGAGTCACCCAGCATTGTTTTCTCACCCAGCACCGAAGAATGTCGTTATTATCGGGGGGGGGGATTGTGGAACCCTGCGTGAGGTTTTAAAACACCCAGATATTGAACGTGTTACGCAAATCGACATCGATGAAGTGGTAACACAAATGTCGCTTAAATATTTCCCCGAACTGTGTGAATCGAATAATGACTCAAGAGCCACCATCATGTTTGATGATGGCATAAAATTTATGAAAGAAGCGGATGCTGAATCTATTGATGTCATTATCGTTGACGGTACCGACCCTGTAGGGCCTGGTGAAGGGCTCTTCAACCATGCTTTTTATACAAGCTGCTTAAACGCTTTACGTAAAGGTGGGATCATGATCCAACAGAGTGAATCTCCCCTAATGCATATGCCGCTACTCATTGAAATGCGTGATGCTATGACAGATGTTGGGTTTGTTGACTTACAAACTTTACCCTTTCCGCAACCGATTTATCCAAGTGGCTTATGGTCATCAACGATGGCCCGTAAGGGCGAAGGGTTCTCAGGCTTCAGAGAGCAAGATGCTGATAAAGCACTATTTCATACCGATTACTATAATACAGGCATTCACAAAGGTGCACTGGCAACTCCTAACTTTATGAAACGCGCATTTGCCAAATAGCACTTGAAAAACGGACACCATAAATACAAAAAACCCAAGCAATCGCTTGGGTTTTCTGCAAATCAGCCACTATCTTATCGAAGTGCTTACTTATGATACTGCGCACTAAATTCGTGAACCGCATTAATGAAAACGCCCGCATGCTCAGGATCCACTTCCGGAGTAATACCATGGCCCAAATTAAAGACATGGCCATTGCCTTCACCAAATCCAGCTAGAATGTGCTGAACTTCTTCACGAATACGCTCTGGCGTACCATGTAGCATTGATGGATCCATATTACCTTGTAAGGCAACCTTATCACCCACGCGACGTTTAGCATCACCAATATCAATTGTCCAATCCAAGCCTACGGCATCACAACCAGTCGCTGCAATCGCTTCGATCCACTGACCCCCGTTTTTTGTAAATAGCGTTACGGGCACTTTTCGACCATCATTTTCACGAATGAGACCGTCTACAATCTTATGCATATATTGCAATGAAAACTCTTTATAATCACGAGGACTTAACACACCTCCCCATGAATCAAAAATCATTAACGACTGTGCACCCGCCTTTACCTGCGCGTTCAAGTAATCAATCACTGAATCTGCTAATTTGTCTAACAACAGGTGCAATGTCTTAGGCTCAGCAAACGCCATTTTCTTTATTTTTCCAAAGGTTTTACTACTGCCCCCTTCCACCATATATGTGGCAAGTGTCCAAGGAGAGCCAGAAAAACCAATCAAAGGCACTTCACCTTTTAATTCGCGGCGAATTGTACTGACCGCATTCATCACATAACCCAGCTCATCAGTAGGATCTAATTTGGGGATTTTCTGCACATCAGCCAAAGAACTAATAGGGCGTTCAAACTTAGGCCCTTCCCCAGTTTCAAAGTACAAACCAAGGCCCATTGCATCTGGAATAGTCAAGATGTCGCTGAACAAAATAGCCGCATCGAGTGGATAACGACGCAACGGCTGCAAAGTAACCTCACATGCCAATTCTGCATTTTTACACAAGCTCATAAAATCACCTGCTTGTGCGCGAGTTGCACGATACTCAGGTAAGTATCGACCTGCTTGACGCATCATCCATACTGGCGTGACATCAACAGGTTGTTTCATTAACGCACGTAAATAACGATCATTTTTCAATTCGCTCATAGCGGCTCTCAATTCCAAAGCTTTAAAAATTGAGCAGATTGTATCATCATCCACGCAAACGCTCTATTAAAAGCAAACACCAAAATACGGGAATATGATCTAGATTAAAAGAGACTGAAATTCAGAAAGTTAGTCCTTCGCTACGTAACAAAATGTAAAACAATTTATTAATTTGTTTGCAACAGAGGTAAAAGCTTGGTATAAAATATCCGCGTTACAAAAATAACAACAAAACACCTTTATAATAAAAATAACAACTATTATCAAAGAGCTAAACTCATTTACAAACCACCTACGGGTGGTTTTTTCTTGTGAAAAGCGATTGATTTACCCAAAACAACAACTCATTAAAAATCAAGAACCTACACCAGTTTTGGTGAAATAAAATAAAAATAGGTTGACCTTTGCAGCAGATTTCCTTTTCATAGAGGAAAACAATCCGCTAAAGGAGTCCGCTATGCTTTCTAGGTTAGAACAAGCCCAACAAAAATGGGGAGGTAGCCATAGTGTTATTGATGCATGGTTGGCTGAACGTCAAGAGCTGTTATTACTTTATTGTAAAATAGCTGGATTTTCCCCTTACGATAAGAATGAACAAGCTTTGCCAGAGCAGGTACAAATTCAATCTTTCTGTCAGATTCTTATGGACTATTTATCCGCTGGCCATTTTGAAATCTACGATAACATCGTAGAAGCCTGTAAGGAAAAAGGCCCTGAAAGCGCACAATTAGCGCAAGCGCTTTATCCTAGAATTGCTGATACAACTGACCTTGCTTTAGATTTCAATGATAAATATGCCGAAGCCTCTCAAGAAAGCCCATTGGTAGAGTTTGATAGTGATTTATCTAAATTAGGTGAAACACTGGAACTGCGCTTCGAGTTAGAAGATGAGTTGATTGATAACCTCTATGCCAATTATAGTCGTTAATAACTATGCCATTGCGGAACGTTAGCAACAATTAAAAAAGGGCCTATTGAGGCCCTTTTTGCTGATGCTGGAGAAATGAATTACTCCGCAGCAGCTTCCGCTTTTTCTTCTTGGATCTCCAGTAATTCAACTTCAAATACTAAAGTCGAGTTTGCTGGGATTTTACCTAGATCACGCTCACCGTAACCTAAGTTCGCTGGAATAGTAAACTTGTATTTAGACCCAACTGGCATTAACTGTAAACCCTCAGTCCAACCTGAGATAACACGATTTAATGGGAAAGTAGTTGGCTCATCACGAGAATACGAGCTATCAAACTCAGTACCGTCAATTAAAGTGCCTTTGTAATGTACTTTAACAACGTCAGTGACTAATGGCTTTTTACCTTCACCTGTACTTAATACTTCATACTGTAAACCTGACTCAGTAACGGTTACACCTGCTTTTTGTGCATTATCTGCTAAGAACTTTTCGCCTTCAGCTTTATTCTTTTCAGCATCTACTTTGGTTTTTTCAGCTTGTAACTCACGTACCGATGTGTCTAACGCAGTAAGGACTTCCCGGATTTTAGCTTCATCTAGTTTTGCTTCTCCCGCTAATGCGTCTTGAAAACCACGCATAAGTAACGCTTGATCTAGCTCAACACCAAAACCTTTTTTATCAGCTAGGTCTTTTTGCAAGAAATTACCTACTGAAGCGCCAATGCCATAAGCTTGTTGTTGTAGCTCTGTTTCTAGTTTAACTTCAACTGGCTTTTCTTCAGCTTTTTGATTACATGCAGTTAATGCTAAAACTGACGCAGCAATCAAAGACAATTTAATCGTCTGTTTCATTCTGTCTATTCTCTCTTTCCGACATACCTAACGGTAGTCTGTTAATATTATATTAATGGTTAAATCTATTGTAGCCACATTATCATTCATCGCAGTAGATGCCAAATTCAAACGCTAAACGTAGAATAAGTTAACGCGACTTTGTGTACTTGATACGCTAGTATCTAATAACATACTACTTCTAACGGGCAGATTATATATAGTCTACCCTTTGCACTACATGACGTTAAGGGAAAATACCGATATTATGCCCAATGTTTTTCGTGTCGCCCTGCTATCACAATTAATTTTGCTTATAAGCTGCTCAGATGGCACTAACCAAGCTGAGTTTACTGTTGAACACGCCGCACGAGGTGCATTCACAGCTGCGCTTTCTCAAGATGGACGTTACAGTTTAGTGTCCTCAGTCGAACATGGTGTCAGCCTATGGGACAATGATAGCCATGGGCTAAAATATCAATGGCACCAATCGTCTGAGCATGAAAACCTCGTCCACTCACTGGCTATTGCATACGATAATAGCTTTGCCGTTACTGCCGAAAATAATACTTTTGCCATTTGGAATATAAAAAATGGCAAAAACCAAGGTTTCTATCAAATAAAAACAGGCACTATTCGCGACATTGCAATCAGCAACCAGGGCCGTTACATACTTTATGGTCGCAGCGATAACGTTGTTGTACATCTGGACTTAGAAAGCGGAAGGCGCATAGAGTTCCTTGGACATCAAGAAAAAATTAATAGTATCGCATTATCACCGAATGGACATTTTGCTTTAACTGGCGCAAATGATTACAGTGCCTACTTCTGGAATACCAAAACTGGGCAGGTAATTCATCGATTTAATCACCCAAGTCGAGTCACAAAAGTCGCATTAGATGCCAGTGGGCAGTATGCATTTACCGCAGACAGTTTAAAAAAAGCCAGTATATGGCAACTGACTTCAGGTGATCTTGTCTCTCAATTGCAGTATATTGCGCGACAGAAAATTTTTAGTGCTGTGCGTTTTAATCACAATAGTCATTTGCTACTTACCGGTTCACCCAGTCGACAAATGGATTTATGGCAGGTAAATGATGGACAAAAGCTTGGATCTTGGCTTGTTGAGCCCAGATCTGGGAGCCGACCTAAATCAGCCGTTGTATTTGATGTGGCATTTGTAAACCAAGACCAAGCACTATTAACAGAAAGCTCTAGTGGACTACTAGAACGATTTAAGCGAGTAAACCGTTGATGACTGATTTAGAAAACCGCGTTATGGAATTAGAGGCTAAAGTGTCTTTTCAAGATGACACGATAGACACACTCAATGATGAATTACAAACTCATCAAAAGCGCCTAGCGAAGATGCAGCGCCAAATTGAATTAATTGGTGAAAAGATGAAGGAAACCAATGAGTCTGGTATTATTCCACAACATCAAGAACCGCCTCCTCCCCATTACTAACCTTTCGTTGTTCAGCCAGTTTACTCTGGCTTAAACACACCAATAACTTGTTCAAACTGGCGAGTCGACGCCTGCACGGCTGCTTTTGGTTGTGTCATGATATGACCACACTCAACACATTCGACCTTTTCCACATCATGTTCTTTAAATAGCATCATCACATCCATTTTTTTACACTCTGGACACGATGCGCCTGCAATAAAGCGTTTTTTTTGTTTCACAAATGTTCCCCTACTACTGGGTTATATTACAACGATGCCATTTTATCCTAAAGCGACTTGGCATGATACGCTTGAACAGGATAAAGCAGATCATGTTATGATGTCCCTAATGCACATTTAGAATTGAAATTATGATCCAGCTGTCTGATATTGAGTTACTTCGTGGTGGTAAAACACTCTTAAAAAATGCTAATGCCACTTTATTCCCTGAACATAAAGTTGGCTTAGTCGGCGCCAATGGCTGTGGAAAATCCACTCTATTTGCGCTATTAAAAGGCGAATTACAATTAGACTCTGGAGATTTTCAATTTCCTAAAGATTGGTCTATTGCCTCGGTAAAACAAGAAACCCCTGCATTAGACATCAGTGCGCTGGAATATGTGCTGCAAGGTCATCACGAATATTATCAATGCCGCATCACTTTGCAGCAAGCTGAGGCGAGCGGTGACGGTGCAATACAAGCCAAAGTACATCAAAAGCTTGAACTCATTGATGGCTATAGCATTGAATCTAAAGCGGGTGAATTACTACATGGCTTGGGGTTTACAAATGCGCAAATAGATAACCCTGTGAGTGCCTTCTCTGGTGGTTGGCGCATGCGTTTAAATCTAGCCCAAGCGCTCATTCGTGATGCTGATCTGCTGCTGCTTGATGAACCAACTAACCATTTAGATTTAGATGCGGTTTATTGGCTGGAGCGTTTCTTGCGAGCATATACTGGCACTCTGGTGCTAATTTCTCACGATAGAGAGTTTTTAGATGCCGTCATTGACCAAATTTGGCATATAGATCAACAGCGCATAAATATTTATAAAGGCCATTATTCTCAGTTTGAACGTCAAAAAGCTGAAAGAATGGCACAACACCAAGCTTTGTTTGAAAAGCAACAAGAACATATTGCACATTTAGAGCAATTTATTACCCGCTTTAAAGCAAAAGCAAGTAAAGCAAAGCAAGCTCAAAGTCGGGTTAAAGCGCTAGAACGAATGGAGAAACTTGCGCCAGCGCATGCAGACTCCCCCTTCAACTTTGAGTTTGCTGACCCCATAGTATTGCCTAACCCACTTATGACGTTAGACAATGCTGTTGCTGGGTATGGTGATGTCACTATCTTACATAAAATTAAATTAAACCTTGTTCCAGGTAGCCGCATTGCCCTGTTAGGCCGCAACGGAGCGGGTAAATCAACTCTCATTAAATTACTTGCCGGCGAGCTAGCACCACAAGCAGGTGAAGTATTCCAACATCAAGGCTTAAATATCGGGTATTTTGCACAACACCAACTTGAGTCATTAGACTTACAAGCAAATGCAATCACACATTTACAGCGTCTTGACCCCAAAGCCAGTGAACAATCCCTACGTGACTTTTTAGGCGGATTTGCTTTTATAGGTGACAAAGCACTTGAGCCAGTTGCACCATTTTCTGGCGGAGAGAAAGCACGACTCGTACTTGCGATGTTAGTCTATCAAAAGCCCAATTTACTGTTACTTGATGAACCGACCAACCACCTAGATTTAGAAATGCGTCATGCACTCGTTATGGCATTGCAAGGCTTTGAGGGCGCCATGGTCACCGTATCACACGATCGCCACATGCTAAAAAATACAGCCGATGAATACTACCTCGTTGATAATGGAACGGTAACCCAATTTGGTTATGACCTTGATGAGTATTATCAGTGGTTATTAAATGCAAACAAAGAGGCCGCGAAGAAACCGGAAGTAGACACAAAAAGTCACTCTAGTAGTAATCGTAAAGAACAAAAGCGCCTAGCAGCCGAATTTAGAAAGTCAGTGCAACCGTTAAAAAAGCAAATTGAAAAGCTAGAAAAAGCGCTAGATAAGCATTCCGATGAGTTGGCCACGATTGAGATGCAGTTAGCGGATAACGATTTGTATCATGAAGATAACAAGGCTAAGTTGACTGACTTACTCAATAAGCAAGCGCTCGTGACACCAAAGCTTAACCAAGTTGAAGAAGATTTGCTCATGGCATTAGAAGAACTGGAAGGGAAAGAGCGCCATTTTGAACAGAGTATGAGTGCATGAACGCACTCTCTGCTGCGCTGTTTTGGCAATTTTCTTGCGCTAGCTATGCCCTGCCTAACATCAAGGAGCTGTTGTTGTCGCTACAAGATAAGCATAATAAAAATATAAACCTATGCTTGTTATTACTTTACCTAGAGCAACAAAAAATACAGTTAACGCCAATACAAGTTAAAGCATTAGCAGATCTGTGTTCGGATATAGACGCGCAAACATTGTTACAACACCGGCAATTGCGCAAACACATCAAGGCATCTTATCAACGCCACCCTGCTTATCAGTCATTGCGAAAGCAGCTGTTAACAAGTGAATTAGCACTTGAGAAGTTTCAGCAGCAATTACTTATAGAACACCTCGAATCCGATACTTTGAACCATAACAACGTCTCAAACAACCTGACGTTTTACCTCGATGAGCACCACGCACTAGCCTTAAAACAATGCTTTTTCGCCACAAAAACATGATCAAGATCAAATCAGTGAATTAACCCTCGTAGCACGCTTAAAAAACTTGATCTTGATCATAATCCTTCGTAAGCCCCTCCTCTAAGATGAATACATCAACTAATTAGGAGTCACGGCCATGAACGTATTCTTCAGAGATTTTTTTACTGACCCAGTATTATTCTTGTCATTTGGGTTTTTGGGAATAGTAATTGGGCTGTGTCTGTTTTATGTATATTACTTTATGAAAAAAATTAATGATGCTGAAGTGCCTGAGCAATAAAGTACTCATAAAACACGATAATAAATTCCTGATGTAACCGAATTAAGCACGACGCACAAAGCACCTTACTAACCTAGTTAGTCGGGTGCTTTTTATTATCTGCATTCATGCTTATTTAAGCCTCAACACACTCACTGTTTTTTGCTAAACTATTCGACCCATTGATAGCAAGATGTTTTATGGACTACTCATTTAAAGGTGCATGGTGGATGCGCAATCGGCATGTACAGACCATACTGCCGCGTTTTTTTAGACCATTTCAAAAAGTCCCGGTCTACTTTGAAGAGCTCACTACCCCTGATGGTGATTTTCTTGAACTTGCATGGGCCAAAAACAAAAAGCCCAGTGCCCCCATCGCAATTATTTTACATGGCTTAGAAGGTAATATTAATAGCTTTTATGCTAAAGGAATGCTTAATGCACTCAGTAAGAAAGGCTTTAACACGGTACTGATGCACTTTCGCAACTGCTCTCGTACTCCCAATAAACTCGCTCGTGCATATCACAGTGGTGAAACCACTGATTTAAGCTTTTTAATTAAAACGCTGAAACAGCGCTATACTGATAGTCCACTGTATGCGGTCGGTTTTTCGCTGGGTGGAAATGTACTCGCAAAATATTTAGGTGAGCAACGTCATGCTAGTAGCCTCTGTGGTGCTGCCGTCATTTCGGCACCTTATCATCTATCATCTTCATGCCAAGTTATACGCAATAGCTGCTATGGTCTCTACCAAAAGTATTTACTCGATAGAATGAAGAAGTCGTTTGCCCGCAAGTTACCAACCATTCAGAGTGTATTGCCTTTAGATCAAGTCACATTAGATAACTTTGATGATTTATGGCAATTTGATAATCACATCACTGCACCATTACATGGTTTTGAAAACGCAGAAGATTATTACAAAAAAGCCAGCGCACAACCCTATTTAAAACATATACAAACCCCCACCTTGCTCATTCACGCCAAAGATGACCCAATGTTATCCACACAAGCAATTCCCAATGAAGCGCAAGTCAGTAGTGCCGTTACGTTAGCGGTGTCAGAGCGTGGTGGGCATGTCGGGTTTATTAGTGGTATAAATCCATTTAAACCCTTCTTTTGGTTAGAGCAAGCTGTACCTCACTATTTTACTACATTGGCCAATATGGATAAAAAAGCATGATCATTCCTATGCAACAACTTGACCCAACGACACTGGCTAATTTAATTGAGCACTATGTTTTACGAGAAGGCACCGACTACGGCGAGCATGAGTATTCAACTGAAGAAAAAATTGCCCATGTCAAAGCGCTGCTCACCGCAGGGGAAGCATTGATTGTGTTCTCAGAACTGCATGAATCTGTCAACATTGTCACTAAAGCCCAATTTCAAGCCATGCAAAGTGAGGATTACAACTAAAGCTGGTTTTGCCGCCTTGTATTTTCAGTTATAGTTTAGAGCTAATAACTAAACTAAAAAGGCAAAATCATGACCTTACGTTATTCTCTTTGCGCACTTGCACTGATGGCATCCGGTGTACATGCAAAAGATTATCAAGCATCCGAGCTCGCCCACCGACTCGCACAACAAAACATCCTGATTGATACACACATTGATGTGCCATATCGACTTAAAGAGCAATGGGATGACGTAAGTAAAGCAACCAAGTCAGGTGATTTTGATTACCCAAGAGCTGTGAAAGGGGGGTTAAACGCCCCTTTTATGTCTATTTATATTCCAGCCAACTTAGAGTTTGAAGGGAAAGGTAAAAGTTATCAGCTTGCCAATCAGCTTATTGATGGTATGGAAGCGCTGGCTTTCAGAGCACCTGACAAATTTGCAATTGCATACTCAACCAAAGACATTTATGTACACTTTAAACAAAAGAAGATGTCTATTGCCATGGGCATGGAGAACGGTTCACCAATTGAAGGCGAGCTGAATAACCTTAAACACTTTTTCGATCGTGGTGTACGCTATATCACCTTAGCGCACTCTCAAAGTAACCATATTTCTGATTCATCTTACGATGTACGCAGAAAATGGAAAGGGCTTAGCCCATTTGGTAAAGACCTCGTGGTTGAGATGAATAAAATTGGGATGCTCATCGATGTATCACATATTTCTGACGCCGCATTTTATCAAACAATGGAAATATCCAAAGTACCCGTTATCGCATCTCACTCCTCATTACGTAAATACACACCCGGCTTTGAGCGCAACATGGATGACAAAATGTTAAAAGCTCTCAAAAAAAATGGTGGAGTTATCCAGATAAACTTTGGCTCAAGCTTTGTCACAGCAAGCTCTCGTAGCTGGTATGATGTGCGCAATAAAGCACAAAAAGAAGCACAACAGAACGGCAATACACCCACCGATTTTGCGGCAGCATACCGGGCAAAAAACCCTTTCCCTTTTGCCACGCTTGAACAAGTTCTTGATCATATAGATCATGTTGTTAAGCTCATTGGTATCGATCATGTTGGTATTGGCTCTGATTATGACGGTGTAGGCGACTCTCTCCCTATCGGTCTGAAAGATGTGTCAACGTATCCTAATTTAGTACAAGGTCTTTTAGATAGAAATTATACCCAAGGCCAAATCAAGAAAATCTTAGGGGGAAATACCTTAAGGGTATGGCGTCAAGCGGAAGAGTACGCTAGACAGTTTTAACCCGTTTTTAGGTATAGCGTTGACCTCATCGCTATACCTTCTTCTCATTGCCGATCACGCTTCACATTTTTTGCAAGCAGTAAACCTCATTTTCTAATCGTCATTCAAAACATAAGATAAGGTAAAGGGAGTCTTTAGAAAATAATTGAGAAATACTAAGAATGATATATTAAGAAGAAATAAGTAGAATTATGTACAGGAA